>JAHZJZ010000078.1 GCA_022600655.1 Campylobacterota bacterium
GTTGTGAGATATCTTTAATAAATACCCGTAATGAAGATGTAAGCCATGTGACTCCCAATAAGAAAGCAATTGATACAAAAAGATAATATGGTATTTGCAATAAGTATATAGACAATCCTTTCTCACTAAAAGCAAACAATATAATTAATATTAAGATAAAAATAAAATGCACTACTAAATTAGAAAATATTTTTACTAATGGTAAAGTACTTACTCTAAACGATATTTTCTTTAATAAATACTTATTAGAAACTACCGAATTTGTACCAGAGCTAAGTGTTTCAGAAATAAAGAACCAAGGTACTATCCCACTTAATAACCATAAAACGAAAGGTACATCTGTACTTACTGGCTGTGCTCTAAATCCAATACTAAAGACAAACCATATTACAAATACAAATAATAAAGGTCTTAAAAAAGCCCAGAATGAACCTAGATAAGAATCTAAATATTCTCTTTGAAAATCATTTTTAACTAAAGCTATTAAAATTCTTCTACTCTCATATAAGTGTATTATAAATATCATAAATTCTTTTATATATTTCATTTAGTATACTTTCCTAAATACCATTCAATTGTTTTTATGATTCCACTATCAAAATCCTCATCAGCCATCCAGCCAAGTTCCTTTTCTAGCTTTGTAGCATCAATAGCATATCGTCTATCATGTCCGGCTCTATCTTCTACAAAAGTAATTAGCTCTCTATAGCTTCTCTCTTTAGGTACTTTCTCATCTAAAATTGAGCAGATTCTATCAACTATTTGTAAATTTGTTCTCTCATTACGTCCACCAATGTTATATACATTCGACTCTTTACCACTGTGATATACTAAATCTATACCTTTGCAGTGGTCAAGTACATATAGCCAGTCTCGTATATTCTTGCCATCACCATAGATAGGAATAGGTTCATTAGCTAAAGCTTTTCGAATGATAGTGGGTATTAGTTTCTCATTATGCTGTTTTGGTCCATAGTTATTTGAGCAGTTTGTTATGACTGTATTCATTCCATATGTCTCACCATAGCTTCTTATTATCATATCGCTTGAGGCTTTAGATGCAGAGTATGGAGAGTTAGGTGCATATGGGGTCTCTTCTGTAAAGAGTCCTATGTCACCTAATGTTCCATAGACTTCATCAGTTGATATATGATGGAACCTACAGTTATTGTACTTATTTTTATAGGTAAATGGTCTCTCCATCCAATATTTGTAAGCTACATCTATAAGAGTAAATGTACCATTTACATTTGTCTCTATAAAAACTTCTGGATTTTTAATAGAGTTGTCAACATGAGACTCTGCTGCAAAGTGGATAACTCCCTCTATATCATACTCACTAAATATAAACTCTACAAGCTCACGGTTACAAATATCACCTTTTATAAATTTATACCGAGGGTTGTTTTCACACTCTTTAAGGTTCTCTAAACTACCTGCATAGGTAAGTAGGTCTAAGTTCATTAATCTATACTCAGGATATTTATCTAAAAAATATGGAACAAAGTTACTACCTATAAATCCTGCTGTTCCTGTTAATAAAATTGATTTCACTATTTTCTTTCTCCTATCTCTTTTAAGCACTCATCTAGGCTATCTTTCCAGTAAGGAATATCTATATTATAACTCTCTTTTATTTTTGATTTGTTAAGTAGACTATAGTGTGGTCGCTTTGCTGGTGTGGGATACTCTTTTGTCTCTATAGGGTCTATCTTACACTCTAACTTAG
This sequence comes from Campylobacterota bacterium, assembly GCA_022600655.1. GTDB lineage: Bacteria > Campylobacterota > Campylobacteria > Campylobacterales > Sulfurovaceae > UBA1140. Next base: position 1,730 of record JAHZJZ010000078.1, read on the forward strand.
CCATTCTCATTATCTCTTTTGCAAAATCATACCAACTAACTACACCTTCGTTTGAATAGTGATAGGTATTTACTCTGCTATTTTCTATTTTAGGCAGTATATCTAAAATAGTTTTAGCTAAATCTCTAGCATAGGTAGGAGTTCCTATCTGGTCAAAAATAACACCTAGAGACTCTCTCTCTTTGCCAAGTTTTAACATTGTCTTTACAAAATTATCTCCAAAACTAGAGTAGACCCATGAGGTTCTAATAATAATAGAGTTTTTTGGGTTAGTATCTAATATAGCTTTTTCACCATCCAATTTAGTTTTACCATAAATACTATTTGGATTAGGGCTATCTGTCTCAATATATGGTTTAAAGTTTTGACCATCAAAAATATAGTCAGTTGATATGTGAACCATTTTTATACTATTTTTTTTAGAGATTTCTGCTAAATATTTTACAGCCAAGTGATTAATGCTATTAGCTAAGATCTTTTCATCTTCAGCCTTATCAACAGCAGTATATGCAGCACAGTTGATAATAGTATTAACTGTGTTATTTTTTATAAAACTATCAATAGCTTTTTTATTAGTAATATCCAATTCATTAGTATCAGTAAAGAGAAAATTATAGTTATAGTTTTTAGACAATGTTCTAATCTCACTTCCTAGTTGACCATTTGAGCCAGTTACCAATATATTATGCATAGTAGTTCACTCCGTATTCAAATATATCATTGGTTTCACTTAATTTAGGTTGATTTTTATCTTTATCAGATAGTTTTAGCTCACTTTTATTCAATATCCAATCGATATTTAAACTTTTATCATCAAAAGCAATGCCTCTATCACGCTCTGGACTATAATAGTTATCTACTTTATATGCAAAGGTAGTGTTGTCCTCTAACACAACAAAAGCGTGTGCAAAACCTCTTGGTATAAAAAGTTGCTTCTTGTTAATGGAGTTCAATTCTATTGATACATACTCTCCAAAAGTGGGACTACCTTTTCTAATATCAACAGCTATATCTAAAACGCTACCTTGTATAACTCTTACTAATTTAGTTTGTGCATAAGGGGGGAGTTGATAGTGAATCCCCCGAAGAACCCCTTTGGAGCTTTTTGATTCATTATCCTGAGAAAAATTCACTCTAAATCCTAAAAATTCCTCTAACTGGTCAGCTCTAAAAGTCTCTATAAAATAGCCTCTATCATCTCCATGAACTGTTGGCTCACATATAACAACATCAGGTATATTAGCTCTTATAAAATTCATTAAATAGCCTCATTTGCTCTACGAATTAGATATTGACCATATTGATTCTTTTTAAGTGGTTGGGCAAGTTCTAAAAGCTTCTCTTTTGAGATATATCCCATCTCATAAGCTATCTCTTCTAGACAAGCAACTTTTAGGCTCTGTCTATTTTCTATAGTCTGTATAAACTGGCTCGCTTCAAGTAGACTCTCGTGAGTTCCTGTATCAAGCCAAGCATAACCTCTTCCCATAAGTTCAACTTTTAATCGTTCCTCATTTAGATAGTCTTGATTTAATGTAGTGATTTCCAATTCACCTCGATCACTAGGTTTTACATCTTTAGCTTTTTGTACCACATCATTTGGGTAAAAATAGAGTCCTACTACAGCATAATTACTTTTTGGATTTTTGGGCTTCTCTTCAATAGAGGTAACGGTACCTTCAGAGTTAAACTTAGCTACACCATAACGCTCTGGGTCTTTTACATAATAACCAAATACTGTAGCATTATTATCTTCTTGTACATTTTTAACAGAAGTAGCTAAAAGATCTGTTAATCCATGTCCATAAAATATATTATCACCCAATACCAAACAGACATCATTATTTCCAATAAACTCTTCACCCAAAATAAAAGCTTGTGCCAGTCCATCAGGGCTTGGTTGTATCACATACTCAAATGTCATTCCTATATCGGAACCATCACCCAGTAACTCTTCAAATCTTGGTAAGTCTTTTGGTGTAGAGATAATAAGAACTTCAGTGATACCTGCTAACATAAGAACAGATACCGCAAATATATACAATATCCCTATCCTTAAATCACTCAATACAACACCCTCTCCATAAGGTATTACACCCCAAGCCACAAATGCTAAAGCCAATGATAAAATTGGAGCCAAA
>JAHZJZ010000079.1 GCA_022600655.1 Campylobacterota bacterium
GCCTCTCACCCTAAGCATAAAAATAAATAGAAGTGTTAATTGTTTTTTTACTTTTTATCTCAAACCCCCGTTTTATAGTCTTTAAAGGCTTTTCATGTACATCTTGAAATAGAAAGAGTCTAGATAAAAATTATTAAAACTTATAATACTATATAGTCTATTTGAAAATAAAAGAGTTATATCTGTTAATAAATTGATAACAAGCCAGTGAAAAGCCCCATAAAAGGAAATATTTTTAATAGATATATTACATCAAACAAGTTATAATACGCCAAATTTTTTGAGGAGTTTAAATGCTTGACCTGAACCTTGGTTTGATGTTGTTTGTTCTCGTTATTTTCTTCTCTCTTTTAATTTTATTAAATCAAATGCTCTATAAACCATTGTTGAAGTTTATGGATGATAGAGATAACTCTATTGGCGAAGATTTAAAAAATGCAAAAGAGATGTCGGGAAGTAATGATGAACTAAATGCTAAAGCTGATGCTGTTTTAGCTGATGCCAAAGCCGAAGCTAACGCTGTGAGAGAAAAGGCTGTAAATGAAGCTAAAGCTCTAGCAGAGAGTAAAATTGAGAGCAAAACAAAAGAGATTGATACCAAATACCAATCTTTTTTGGGTGAACTTTCACAAAGTAAAGAAGAGTTAGAAAAATCTCTTTCTGAACAACTGCCTCTTTTCAAAGAGAGCTTAAAAACAAAAATGAGCAATCTATAAAAAGGAGGATGAAGAATGAAAGTTAACAAAATTGTATTAGCTCTTACTTTTGCACTGCCAGTCGTAGCTATGGCTTCAGGAGCAGAACATCATGATATTACAATGTCAAATTCTGACTTTTGGTATAGAGTACTTAACTTTAGTATATTTGCAGGTCTTTTATATTACCTAATCGCAAACCCAATTAAAGACTTTTTTAAAGGTAGACAAGAGGGAATTGCTAATCAATTAAAAGAGATTGAAGCTAAACTTCAAGCATCGAAAGATGATGCAAAAGCTGCTGAAGAACAACTCATTGCCAATGAATTGAAAGCAAAAGAGATTGTTGCTGACAGTATAAATGAAGGTAAAATCTTAGCTGAAAATATTGCAAAGAAAAACGAAGACGTTCTTGCTTCACTTGACAAACAGTTTGATGAAAAAATAGAACTTGAAGGTAAAAAGATGGCAAAAGAGACTATCAATAAACTCTTAAATGATGGTATTGATAATAACGACATTGCTATTGATGAATCTAAAGTTGTATCTCTCGTCGCTGGAAAGGTAGCATAATGGAAGAGTTAATTGCAAGACGATATGTGAATGCACTAGTAGAAGTAGCATCAGATGAGCAAAGAGTATCTTATAGTGAAGTCTTAAATGGACTTGCATCTCTTTTTGAAGATAAGCAAGTTTCTGAGAAATTAAGCTCTCCACTTATATCAGCTAACGATAAAACAACTTTAGTGTTAGATGGTTTAGGTGAAAGTGCTGATACAAACTTACAGAACTTTGTGAAAATTATTGGTGAACATGGTCGTTTAGACCTTATTCCAGTAATTGCTAAATCACTTAATCAGGAGTTACAAAAAGAGAGTAATGAGTACGAGGGCGTAGTAACGGCAAGTAATGAACTTGATGCTGCTGAGCTTGAAAATCTTCAAAACTCACTTAAAACATATACAGGTTCTACTATTAAACTAACTCAAGAGCAGTCAGATGTAGATGGTATTAGAGTAACAGTTGATGATTTAGGTATTGAGGTAAACTTCTCTAAGCAGAGAGTTAAAGAACAGTTAATTGATTTTATTACAAAATCACTATAAAATAGTAATCTAACGGAAGGAGTTGCAGTGGCAAAGAAATTACAAGCAGATGAAATCTCTTCAATTATCAAAGAGAGAATTGAGAATTTTGAAATTGATGTAGATATCAACGAAGTTGGTAAAGTAGTAGGTGTTGCAGATGGCATTACCACAGTATATGGTCTAAACAATGTTATGGCTGGAGAGATAGTTGAGTTCGAGACTGGTGTTAAAGGTATGGTTCTTAACTTGGAGGAAGCAAGTGTAGGTATCGTTGTACTTGGTACAATGGCAGGAATTAGAGAGGGAATGAGTGTTAAAAGACTCGGTGAACTTCTTAAAATGCCTGTTGGTGATGCGATGGTTGGTCGTGTTGTTAATCCACTTGGTGAGCCAGTTGATGGTAAAGGTCCAATTGAGACTACAGAGTTTAGACTTCTTGAAGACAAAGCACCAGGAATCATGGCTAGAAAATCAGTTCATGAGCCATTACAGACAGGTATTAAAGCTATTGATGCACTTGTACCAGTTGGTAGAGGTCAAAGAGAGCTTATCATTGGTGATAGACAAACTGGTAAAACAACACTGGCTATCGATACAATCATCAACCAAAAAGGTCAAGATGTTATCTGTGTATATGTTGCTATTGGTCAAAAACAATCAACAGTTGCAGCAATGGTTAAGAAGCTTGAAGAGCATGGAGCAATGGATTATACAATTATCGTTAATGCATCAGCTTCTGACTCTTCAGCGTTCCAGTTCCTTGCACCATATGCAGGTGTTACACTAGCTGAGTACTATATGCACTCAAGCAGACATGCCGTTATCTTCTATGATGACTTAACAAAACATGCTGTTGCTTATAGAGAGATGTCATTGATTCTTAGAAGACCTCCAGGTAGAGAGGCGTATCCTGGTGATGTATTCTATCTTCACTCAAGACTTCTTGAGAGAGCTGCTAAGCTTTCAGATGAGAATGGTGCAGGTTCAATTACAGCATTCCCAATCATTGAAACACAAGCAGGTGATGTTGCAGCGTATATTCCAACAAACGTAATTTCAATTACAGATGGACAGATTTTCCTTGAAACAGATCTATTTAACTCAGGTGTAAGACCAGCTATTAACGTTGGACTTTCAGTATCTAGAGTTGGTGGTGCAGCACAGATTAAAGCTACTAAGCAAGTTGCTGGTACATTAAGACTTGATCTTGCATCATTTAGAGAACTTCAAGCCTTTGCTCAGTTCGCTTCAGATCTTGATGATCACAGTAGAGGACAACTTGAAAGAGGTGCTAGAATGGTTGAGGTTCTTAAGCAAGGACCATATGCTCCAGTTGCCGTAGAGAAGCAAGTTCTTATGATTTTTGCTGGTAATAAAGGTTACCTTGACAATATCGCTGTTTCTGCAGTTACTAAATTTGAAGCAGAGCTTTATCCATTTATGGAAGCAAAGTATGCATCTGTTTTAGATAGTATTAGAGATAACAAAAAAATCACTGATGAGAATGAAGCAGATTTGAAAAAAGCACTTGACGATTTCAGCGAATCTTTCTCAGTATAAAGGCTAAACCATGGCTAACTTAAAAGAGATAAAGCGTAAGATTTCGAGTGTTAAAGGTACTCAAAAGACCACGCGTGCGATGAAACTTGTTTCATCGGCTAAACTTAAAAGAACGGAAGAAGTAGCAAAACGTTCTAAAGTTTATGCAGCTAAACTTACTGAGCTTCTCAATGAGATTGCTCGTAAGATGCAACAGAACAATGAAAATGGGATTGATAATGTTTTCTTTAAAGAGAACCAAAATCCTAAAAAAGTTGATGTTGTATATGTAACAGCTGACAAAGGTCTTTGTGGTGGTTTTAACTTTCAAACCATTAAACGAACTAACAAAGTGTTAAGTGAGTTTAAAGAAGCTGGTACTGAAGTAAGATTAAGTGGTATTGGTAAAAAAGGTATTGCATACTACAAGTATAATAAAATCGAAATGATTAATGAGATAGATGACTTAAGTTCAGCTCCAAACTATGAGCGTGCAAAAGAGTTTATCTCTGAGTTAGTTGAAGATTATATAAGTGGTAAGACTGATAAAATTGTATTGATTCACAACGGTTATGTGAATATGATTACTCAAGAGATTAATCAACAACAACTTTTACCAGTAGATACATCAGCGTTAGAGCTTGATGCCGTTTCACTTTCTGAGATGGATATTGAGCCAGATGATGATGATACACTTTTAGATGCATTGGTGAAAAAATATGTTGAGTACACAATGTACTATGCACTACTTAATTCACTAGCAGCTGAGCACAGTGCCAGAATGCAAGCGATGGATGCAGCGACTAACAATGCAAAAGAGATGGTGGGTAAACTCACTGTTAAGTATAATAAAGCAAGACAAGAAGCGATTACGACTGAACTCATTGAGATTATCAGTGGTATGGAATCGATGAAATAAGAAGAGGAGAATAGATTAATGACAGGTAAAGTAGTACAGGTACTAGGTCCAGTTGTCGATGTTGATTTTACGGATTATCTTCCAGCAATTAACGAAGCATTAGAGACAACAATTGCCCTTGAGAATGGTGACCAAAAATTGGTTTTAGAAGTTGCAGCACAGCTTGGTGATAACAGAGTTAGAACCATTGCAATGGATATGAGTGAAGGTTTGGTAAGAGGTCAAGAGGTTACAGCAACTGGTGATTCAATTAAAGTTCCAGTTGGTGAAGAGGTTCTTGGAAGAATCTTCAACGTTGTTGGTGATACTGTTGATGATGCTGGTGATTTCTCTGCAAAAGAGTACTGGTCAATTCACAGAGATCCTCCTCCATTTGAAGAGCAGAGTACAGCAACAGAAGTATTTGAAACAGGTATCAAAGTAGTTGACCTTCTTGCTCCTTATAACAAAGGTGGTAAAGTTGGACTATTCGGTGGTGCTGGTGTTGGTAAAACTGTAATTATTATGGAGCTTATCAATAACGTTGCTATGAAACATAGTGGTTACTCTGTATTTGCTGGTGTTGGTGAGAGAACACGTGAAGGTAATGACCTTTACTTCGAAATGGAAGAGTCAAACGTACTTGACAAAGTTGCACTCTGTTATGGTCAGATGAGTGAACCTCCAGGAGCAAGAAACAGAATTGCGTTAACAGGTCTTACAATGGCTGAGTATTTCCGTGATGAGATGGGTCTTGATGTATTGATGTTTATCGATAATATCTTTAGATTTGCACAGTCAGGTTCAGAGATGTCAGCACTTCTTGGTCGTATTCCAAGTGCCGTTGGTTATCAGCCTACACTTGCATCTGAGATGGGTAAACTCCAAGAGAGAATTACATCGACAACAAAAGGTTCAATTACTTCTGTTCAGGCAGTATACGTACCAGCAGATGACTTGACAGATCCAGCTCCAGCTTCTGTATTTGCTCACTTAGATGCAACAACAGTACTTAACAGATCTATTGCTGAAAAAGGTATCTATCCAGCGGTTGATCCACTTGATTCAACATCAAGAATGCTAGATCCACAAATTTTAGGTGAAGAGCATTATAACATTGCTCGTGGTGTTCAAGCGATTCTTCAAAAGTATAAAGATCTTCAAGATATCATTGCGATTCTTGGTATGGATGAGCTTTCAGAAGATGACAAAAACACTGTTGAGAGAGCAAGAAAGATTGAGAAGTATTTATCTCAGCCATTCCACGTTGCAGAAGTATTTACAGGAAGCCCAGGGGTTTATGTTGAGCTTTCTGATACATTGGCAGGGTTTAAAGGTCTTATCGAAGGTAAATATGACGACATGTACGAAGATGCATTCTATATGGTTGGAAATATGGAAGAGGCAATTGCTAAGAACGAAAAGATTTTAGCTAAGTCTAAATAAGTCAAAGGAGCAAAATATGAAGCTCATGAAACTTGAGATTGTGACACCAAATGGTGTCATTTTCGATGATGAAATAAAACAAGTAACACTTCCAGGTAGCGAAGGTGAGTTTGGTGTATTAGCTGATCACGCTACCTTAGTTTCACTGCTTGACACAGGAGTTATCGTTATAGAAACCTCGGATTCTAAAGAGATTTCTGTCGCTGTTGACTCTGGTTATGTCAAAGTTGAAGAAGAGAAAACTCTCTGCGTAGTTGATGGTGCTGTTGCTCTTAGTGGTGACGACTCAGACCTCGCTGAAAAAATTGCTGAAGCAAAAGAACTGCTTGACAAAGCACAAACTTCTAGTACAGCTATTATTGCTGCTAAAAGTAAAGTAGACAGCATTAGTAAAAACTTTTAGATTTTAGGGGTTCTTCCCTTAAAGTCTACCTCCAATGGATAGCTCTTTATCCATCTTACCTTATTAACCATTTTCTTAACTATTCAGTTCTAAAAATCCAAAAAATAGATTTTATTGGAGAGATATGAGTAAAAACTTTAGATATAATAGGAAATAAATATTGCAGAAGGAGTCAAAATGTCTGTATCTCAAATTTTAAATTATACCTATGAAGACTATAAAAACTGGGAAGGTTCTTGGGAGCTTATAGATGGAGTACCCATTTCTATGGCTCCTGCTCCTATGAAGATTCATCAAAAAATTGCCAGTGAACTTTTTTTTCAACTCAAACAGGAACTTAATGATGAATGTTCAGAATGTGAAGTACTTTATGAAACAGACTGGAAAATTTCTAATTCAACAACATTAAGACCTGATATTGTTCTAAGTTGTAATGATGATGGAGAAGCTTACTTAACTAAAAGTCCTAAAATCGTTATTGAAATTCTTAGTCCATCAACTGCTAAAAAAGACGAAACCATTAAATTTGATATTTACGAAGAAGAAAAAGTCCAATATTATATTTTGGTCTACCCTAATGACTTAAAAGCTAAAGTCTATACACTTGAAAAAAACAACTATACTAAAGTCGGTGACTTTAGTAAAGAAAAGCTTGTTTTTGAAGACATAGAATGTGAACTTGAACTTGATTTTGAGAAGGTTTTTCGTAGTTTTAGATAAAGTAAACTATTTATTTAGCTTGTTTCCACTTAAATTATGAATGGGAACAAGCGAAAAAATAAAGGAACATCCTGCCAAAGTTTCTAATAGTTTAATCAGAATAGTTTTGATCCCAATCATTTTGACAAGTACTACATTTTCCATTATCTATTACAAAGAGCATATCTGAAATAGATAAAATAGGTTGAAGACAATGAGGACAAGTATCAACAATCTGCTGTTTTACCAACTCATTAACAACCGTAGGATTCCCTTTCCCCTTAGTAGCCTTCAAAACCTGTCCTACAAAGAACCCAAGCAACTTCGTATTCCCATTTAGAAACTTCTCCACATTATCAGGATTTTTTGAAATCACCTCATCAATAATAGGCAGAATAATAGCAGGGTCACTTATCTGTACTAGCCCTTTAGCTTCAACTATTTGTGTTGGCTTTTCTCCATTCTTAGCCATCTCTTCAAACACTTGTTTCGCAATTTTATTTGAGATGGTCTCATCGTCAATCATTTTAACAAGTTCAGCTATCTGTTTTGGAGTATACTTTAGCTCACTTATCTCTTTTTGTTTTAACTCTCTAGCCACTTCATTGGTCACAATATTTGCTAGATTTACAGGCTTAGAAAGTCCAGTTAAAGCCTCTTCATAAAAAGAAGATAGTTGTTCATCACGAGCTAAAGTATTTGCCACTTCAAAATTTAATTTTAGTTCACTAGTATATTTATCAAACAGTGCCTGTTGGGCTTCATTCATAGCTACCACTTCACCATCTATTTGAACTTTTTTAGCTTGTGCTTTAGGTGCTGGTTTATCTTCTTTTTTCTTCTTACCCCAAGAGTCTTTTAGTCCAACTATCTTGTTAAATACAGGGTTTCCATCAGTGTAGTCAATAGGGTCAGCATAAAAATACCCTTGTCTTTCAAACTGGAATCGCTCATCAGGCTTCTCTGTGATAACAGCAGGTTCAATAAGAGCATTTTTGATAACCTTCAGAGAGTCAGGATTAATATCTTCTAATCCTTCTGGAGCTTCATCTTTGAACAGTCTGTCATAAAGTCTTACTTCTACGGTTTTAGCCTCTTTTGCATCTACCCATTGGATGGCACTTTTTACTTTAATACCACTGGTATCTGAACCACTTTTAGAGTTAGGATGATATTCGGCTTTTATCTCTATGACATTACCATCAGCATCTTTTATAACTTCCTTACAAGTAATAATGTACGCATGTCTAAGTCTCACCGATTGCTCAGGTGTCAAACGGAAGTAGCCTTTTGGAGGGTTTTCATTAAAGTCATCTCGTTCTATGTAAATCTCTTTAGAAAAAGGAAGCTTTCGTGAACCCTCTTTGGGTACATCATGTGGGTAATAGGGTGCATCTATCTCTTCAGACCCTTCATAGTTTGTAATGGTTACTTTTAGTGGGTCAAACACAGCCAAAACTCTTGGTACTTTCGTGTTTAAATCATCTCTTATCGAGAATTCCAGTTGTGCCACATCCACCATAGAGTTTGCTTTGGCAATACCTATGCCATCGCAGAAGTTTAAAATAGATTCGGGTGTGTAGCCTCTTCTTTTATACCCAGCAATGGTCGGCAGACGAGGGTCATCCCAACCATTCACCTTTTTTTCATTGACCAATTCTAATAACTTTCTTTTACTCATTACGGTGTAGTTAATACCAAGTCGTGCAAACTCATACTGATACGGTCTTTTTGATGCAAGTCCAAGGGTATCAAGTACCCAATCATAAATGGCACGGTTATTCTCAAACTCTAGGGTACAGAGAGAGTGCGTAATGCCTTCAAGATAGTCAGATAGACAGTGAGCAAAATCATACATAGGGTAGATATGCCACTCATCCCCTGTTCGGTAGTGTTCAATATTTCGTATACGATAAAGCAGTGGGTCTCTCATCTGCATATTGGCTGCCGACATATCAATTTTTGCTCGAAGAATATGCTCACCATCTTTGAACTCACCCTTTTTCATTCTCTCAAAAAGCTCTAGGTTCTCTTCAACAGAACGCTGAGCATACTTACTGCGTTTTCCAGCTTCGGTAACGGTTCCACGGTATTCGCGTATCTCTTCTTCTGTTGCACTATCAACATACGCCTTACCCATTTTAATGAGTTTAACTGCATAATCATAAAGTTCAGGGAAATAGTCAGAGGTGTAACGAACATTTCCCTCCCAGTCAAATCCAAGCCACTCTACAGCATCTTTGAGGGCTTCTACATATTGTGTATCTTCGGTTGTTGGATTGGTATCATCCATTCTAAGGTTACAATGCCCTTGATAGTCACTGGCAATACCAAAGTTGATACAGATAGATTTAGCATGTCCAATGTGTGGGAACCCATTAGGTTCTGGAGGAAATCGTGTATGAACCTCTTTATACTTGCCTGACTTTAAGTCCTCTTCCACTATTGTCCGTAAAAAATCTTTGCTCTCACTCATCTATTAAACCTTTTGTCTTTGAAACTTATATTAAAGATTGAATTTTACCCTATTAGTGCTTATTGCATCTTTCTTTAAAGACCTCTAAGACAATACCCCATCCCTACAATGTTATCAATATCTAAAAGAGGAGCTTTTTTACGCAGTCGTAAAAGAGTATCTCTAATGGTGGAGTCGCCTACCTCTTTGTTTTTCCAAACAACACTTCTTAAAAGTGCATAAGAGACATTTTGATTGATATTTGAACAGAGTAGATGTAACACTTCAGACTCTCTGTGTGTGAGATGTATGGGAGCATGATTTATGGTGAATGTTTTTGTCTTTAGGTTATATCGATAGTTGTCTGCTAGGCTTAGAGTTTTTGAGTACTTTTTATTTCGATGACCTTTTTCTAAACCATAAGCTCTTTTGATGGCTATACCTAAGACGGATTCTATGACTTGTATATCAAAGGGTTTTATAAGATAACCATAGACATTGGTCTCGATTGCATCAGCAATGGTTGTACTATCACTAAAATCTGTCATATATATAATAGGGGTTTTTTTCGCTTGATTGATTAATTCTGCACATTTGATTCCATCAACCTTATCTTTCAAATTAATATCAATAAAAGCAAAATCTACATGATTATTTTTTGTAATCTCTAGACACTTATCTACCTTACTAACAACACCTACAACTTTATGCCCTAACGCTCGTACTGTATGTTCTATAAAATTAGCTCTTGCCAACTCATCTTCAACAATCAATATTTGACACTCAACCTTTTTCATACTACTCACCTTATATCCACAAAAAATGAATATATTATAACATAAAAAAATATGGAAGTCAGGACGAAATGAAAATGGAGTTCAAAGCTTCCGATTAACCATCAACCAACAGAAACTCCACCCCATCTTTTGACCCAATCAAGAGATAACTTCTAAGTTTAGGGATAGCTTTTATCTTATCAAGTTCTAAGTATTCCTTGAGCTGTTTTATCCCCTCTTTTTTGATATGAGTGTAGTTGTCTTTATCTTTTTTCCATTTCAGCTCAAACATATAGTTGTTTGGAACTTTCTCATCTCGACCTGTGAGTAGTATATCAGGAATTTTTCTGTTTTTTTCAGGTTGTGCTTAAGAGCCGCTTTGGCTTTTGCGCGCATCTTTACAGATGGCTTATCGTGAAA
>JAHZJZ010000080.1 GCA_022600655.1 Campylobacterota bacterium
ACTTTATAGCTCATGATTATGACAGTGTAGATGATGAAATAATTGATGATGCCCTAAGGTATAACTTTCCCAAACTTAAAAATGATGTTGAGAAAGCTTTAAATTAAAAATAGGGTATTAAAGCTCAATAACCTCTTTCTCTCTCTTCGCCACAAACTCCCCTTGTATTTGAGCCATGGCAATGTTGGCTTCATTGATACGTATGATGATGTTGTCAAACAGCATTACATTGTCGCCATGAATGTTAACCGTAACTCCTTGTATGTCACACTCTAGTACAGCTTTGGCATTTTCTCCTGCTTCTACGACATGGGCTTTAAACTCTTTACCTATTTGAGTGGCTGCCCAACGGGTTAGTTTTCGGTCTCTAAAGTCCCACTCGGCTCTGGTGGATTCTCGTTCGAGTTCAGAGACTCTTGCACAGAGGGGTTCGATGTTTCGTAGTAGGTATTCACTCTCTTCCTTATCCTCTCTAAGTTGTGTTTTAATCAGACGATGTAAGATGAGGTCTGAGTAACGACGAATTGGTGAGGTGAAGTGTGAGTAGTGGCTAAATCCTAATCCAAAGTGACCCTCATTGTTCGCTGCATAGGTGGCTTGTTTGAGGGACTTAATAATCATGGCATCTACCTCAGAAGCGATGTTCATACTCTTGGCCTCTTTTTGAATGGCACGAATAAGCGAGGGGCTATCTTCATAGTCACCTACAAAGAGACCAATCTTTGTTAGCTCTTCAAGTAACTCTTCTAGTTTAGAGAGTTGTGGTGGTAGGTGGACCCTAAAGACCCCATACTCAAACCGTTTGGCTGATGCTTGGTTGGCTAAGAGCATACACTCTTCTATGAGTGAGTGAGAAGGGGTTCCTGTCTCTACTTGGGTTTTAACCAGCTCATGTTTTGCATCGATGCTAAGTTTTATCTCTTCACTTCTAAAGTCAAATCCAGACATGAGTCTTCTGTTCCGTAGTTTTTGAGTGATTTGTTGAAGAGGTAAAAGATAGTTGAGTATTCGCTTCTCATGCTCTTTGGTAATATCGGCTCCCTGATTATCAATAATCACATCTATCTCATCATAATTAAAACGTCGCTTAGAGTGGATAATCGCTTCAAAAAACTCTTCATTAGTTGGGAGTAGGGTATCTCTGTCTAGTTCAATTTTAGAGACAAATGCCAATCTATCAACATGGGGTTTGAGTGAACAGATGTTCTCAGAAAGCTCTCGTGGTAACATAGGAAAAGATTTATGAGGAAAATAGGTGGTAAATCCACGCCGTTTTGCCTCTTGGTCAATAGGGCTAAAGTAGTTAACATAGTGACTCACATCAGCAATGGCTACATATAACGTATAAGTTTTCATATCAAAATATATGGCATCATCAAAATCTTTAGCCGTTACAGGGTCAATGGTACAAAAGTCTAACGCTCTTAAATCGACACGTTTCTCTACATGCTCCTCTGCTGTCACTTCAGACTCTACCTCTTTGGCTTGGTCTATACAGTCTAGCTCAAACTCATTGGCTCGGTTATAAAGTGCTAATGAGATTTTCTCATCTACTTTAGGGTCATCTAGGTTTCCTATAACTTCTAAAACATTGTTGGTTTGGGTGTCTATTTTTAAAACGGTTCCCATTTTAAAGGCTTTTATATCCATTCCCTCCATTACAGCATGGGTTGGTAGAGCTGTCTTTATATCGATAATTTCAAAGCTACCTGACTCATTGGTTTTGGTGTAGGCAATCTGAAAGAGGTGAGATTTTTTGACAATGAGTAGCACTTTTGCTGAAGCACGTCCACGTCTAGCGATAATGCGTTTAACCACCACCACATCACCATGGTTTGCATCGTTCATATCATCTGGTTCAACAAGTAGGTCTTTTTGCTCTTTGGTTGAAGCCTCTACAAAACCACGCCCCTCTTTGTTAACATAGAGTCGTCCTACACGATAGATAGATTTCAGTTTTAACAGTCCATCTATGGTCTCTAAAGCATCAAGCTGTTGAAGTAGTTGAAAGGCGTTTTTATCTTCTTGTTCTAGGTCTGATTCCAAAAAGCCATTGGTGAGTTGTATCGCAAATGGGGACATAGGGTACTCCCTCTTTTTTGAATGTATTGTAGCCAATTTTGTTATAGTTTTATAACTCTTCTCATTTGATGTTGATAAAATTTTGCTATAATAATGGGATTTTTTAAATTTATATTATATATGGAGAGACAGATTGAGTATTCAAGATACAATTAACGAGGCAAAAAAAGAGTTTAGTAACGATGAACAGATGTTAGCGTCGGCTTTTAAACTAGAGAAGTTTTATAAAAAAAATAAGATTGCAATCTTCGCACTTGTTGCTGTTGTTATCCTTTTCTTTGGTGGTCGTGCTGTTATGGGCGTGATGGAAGAGAGTAGATTAAATGCAGCCAATGATGCCTACCTAACACTAAGTAAAGATGCTCATAACAAAGTAGCAGAAGCTACACTGAAAGCAAAAAACCCTGAACTTTTTGAGCTTTATAGTTACAAAAATGCTAT
>JAHZJZ010000081.1 GCA_022600655.1 Campylobacterota bacterium
TTAATAATAGTGGAGATTTGAAGGCTCTTCAGGAGGAATGTGATAAAATTAAAAATATAATTTTATCTGAATATTTATAATAAGGTATACCGATGTTTCGTCTTTTCTCTCTAGTTTTTCTACTCTCTTTTGCTCTTCAAGTACCTCATGAGCTACCTTGTCAGCATCTATTATATAAAATCCAAGTTGAATCAAAATATTGCTTACTGTACTTTTACCTGTTGCAATTCCTCCCGTTAGTACTATCGCATATTGAAATGCCATTCCAAACCTCACTTTACTTTTTATCACAGTTTAACATCTATTTTCTTTATCATATGCCAAAAAGAATAACTGTTCATACCTTACTTAATCAACTATGTAAATCAAAAAAATTTTCTTCATAAATATAACTTATTTTTATTTTTGCTGAAAAGATATTATAATTTTATCTAATATCAAAAGATAAAAGGAAGCTTATGCCATTTTCTCCATCAAAACGTAAAGGTACTCTACTGGGTATCGGTTTTGTAGCACTCATTGCTCTCATCTCAACACTTCTATCAAGGGTTGATGCTGTCCAAAGTTTAGGTATATCCCCACTGGTTGTGGGAATTGTAATCGGTATTATTTTTGCCAATACCCTACACCATACCATACCAACTTCATGGGAGAGTGGTATAACTTTTTCAGCTAAAAAAATCTTACGTTTTGCCATTGTCTTTTATGGTTTTCGTATTACCTTTCAACAGATAGGTGAAGTAGGACTAGAGGGGTTCCTTGTCTCACTTATAATGTTAGCTTCAACCTTCCTTCTGGGAACATGGTTAGGAACAAAAATCTTCAAGATGGAGAGTGACACCTCTATGTTAACAGCTTCAGGTGCGGCTGTATGTGGTGCGGCGGCTGTGTTAGCAACAGAACCTGTGGTCAAAGCTGAAGAGCATAAAGCAGCCATTGCGGTCTCTATGGTTGTTCTTTTTGGAACCATAGCCATGTTTTTATATCCAGTACTATATAGCTCAGGCATCTTAGATATGTCGGCTAAAGAGTTTGGTATCTATGTAGGAGGAACCATTCATGAAGTCGCACAAGTTGTTGCTGTTCCTGCATCCGTTCCAGGACTCAGTGTTGAGGCAGCCAACGCAGCAGTCATCGTTAAAATGACCAGAGTTATTATGATCGCTCCAATGTTAATTATCTTGGGTATCTACTTATCCTATCAAGCCAAACGAACAGGTGGAGAGGGCTCGGCAGTTAAACTGGTTATCCCTTGGTTTGCTGTTTACTTTATTGGTGTTGCAGGATTCAACTCACTACAACTGGTTCCACAAAACATTGTTGATATTATCAATGAGATAGATACTTTCTTACTGACAATGGCAATGACAGCGTTAGGTATAGGTACACGTTTTGCTAAATTTAAAGGGTTGGGTTTGGCTCCTCTTTATACGGCGTTGGGTATGTTTGTTTGGTTGGTGATTGGGGGGTATTTTATTACTAAGGGGGTTTGTGGGGTGGTTTAATCCAAATAAGGGTCTTGTGAGCATAGAGATTTACTACAATCTTATGGAATAATTCAGAGCATGAGTAGAAAAGGAAACTGTTGGGATAATGCTGTTGCTGAGAGTTTTTTTCATACATTGAAAACAGAACTTATTCATCATAAAAACTTCAACACCAAAGCTCAAGCCAATCAGGCTATTTTTGAGTATATAGAAGTTTTTTACAATAGACAAAGAATTCACAGTTCAAACAACAACTTATCCCCTGTAGCTTTTGAGGAAAAAATGCTACAAAATAAGCAAGTCGCTTAAATAATTAGTTTTGTGTATGCTTTAGGGTTGACATATCACTCTCCCTTGTTTAAGAGGGAGATATATAAAGCTTAAAGTCTCAACTTTCGCACCTAATATTAGGTAAATCTAACCTTTTTACAATCTCAGAAACTTATATCGAGAATTTAAAGTGTTAAGTTCTCTTCAAAACTATCATATATTTCTACTTTAGTTTTTTCTATTAAATCATTATATCTTAGTCTTATCCATTTATTTTTATCTTTTCGTAAGATATGTTCTCTAATATCAGATTCAACATCTTTTAATTGACTCATGCCAGCACTCTTTTTATCATGAATATAAATAATATAAAAAACTTCACCTTCACGTATTACTTTATCAACTAATCCTTTTTTACTATAAGTCCATAACTGAGAAAAAAAATCTTTACCTCCCTCTTTTTCAGTTAAAAAACCTACATAACCACCATCTATCTTTGTACGAATATCAGAAGAGTATTTTTTAGCAAAAGTTGCAAATCTTTTTACTGAAACGTTAGCACTACCTAACTCATTAAGAATTTTTTGAGTTTTATTTTCATCTTTTGATGTAATGAAAGATATCTCTATATTATCTGGATAATGATAGTCTTGCTTATGACTTTCATAAAAATTATTTATTTCTTTTTGCAAGGTAGGTTTTAATTTAGCTGACTCTTCCAATGCAATAGTCTCTAAAGTAGTTTTTTGTCTCAAAACTATATCTAATAGTTCATCTAACTCAACACCTTTGTAATTAAGAAAATCTAATTCTTTTTTTATATTACTGTCTATCTCATTCTTATACACTACTTGTTCTTTAACTAGCCTATCAAGTGTCAATTTATAATTCAAGTAAGTGTCTAAAAAAAGCTTTCTCTTTTTACCCGGAATATCTTGATACATTTTGGGAAGCGTCTCAACACTATATTTTTTTCCATCAATTGAATATAAAGGTGCAATGACTTCCCCTTCCAGCTCTTTGGATAAACCATTGGATATCTTATTTTTATCCATAACACTTTTATTTGTTTCACTTTGCTTTTCTTTGTAGTCTGAGCATCCCAATATAAAAACCATTATTATTCCTAAAAAAAGAATATTTTTTTGACCTATTTTCACGTTCCTATGTTCCTTTATCTTTTAATTAAATACAAAGCAATCATACCTCATATATGATAAAACAAATATTATAGATTAAGAAAATATAAA
>JAHZJZ010000005.1 GCA_022600655.1 Campylobacterota bacterium
GATAATTATTATAAGTATGATTAGTACTCTATAAATGTTCAAAGTTTATCCTTTATGTTAAATTCCCACTCCACCACCCTGCTAAAATTAGCCAAAAAAAAAGGGTGACCAGAGTATAAACCCTAATCACCCTCTGAATCCAACTAAGTTTGGTAATCAATCAAACTTGTAAAGGAATATGCTTTGAACATAAAAGCATTATAGCAAAATAAAATAAAAAATAATCTACTATGAAATAAGCACTAATCATACTTATAATAATCACCTGTTGAAAAGAATGATAAAAAAGTATAACCTAGTAAACTGAGGTAACCCCTTTTAGAGTGTCGAACAACTTTTGATAGATAGACAAGGGGGCAACGCTCTTTGCCACGCCAAGGCGTGGCTGGAGCGTCACCCCTTAAGACTGCGACCCGAATGGCAAAGAGCGTTTTTGGTTTTGCCCCCTTGGATGGGGCTGAAACCCATATGTGTAAATTTTATGCAAATGTTCTATGCATTTTATACAAATACTTAGCTTTTTTATCAATATTTATATTATTCATACTAAATTGGGCTACACTTTTTCTGCATTTAAAAGAGGGGTGAGGTAAGTGTTATAAAGAAATGATATTTTAGCCCTCGTGTAAGAAAAAAGAACTTTTGATAACTTACAATATAATAGAGTCAAAAACTGAATGAGCTTAAGCTTATACCTGCGGTGCGACAGCGTTTCTATGTTTGCTAACTTTCTCACTATCGCTCGTAAAGAGTCTTGTTACTAAAATTCTTTAGTTCGCCTGATGGCTCTATAATAAGTGTCAGTAATTTTGTCAGTAAGTAATACCTATTATCTACTGTATTTTTAATTTTTGTTTTAGTTAAAATCCCTATAATGGGGAATAGTTGTTTTTTGGACACGGGTTCAATTCCCGTCGCCAAAATTATTAAGAGTGTTTTTATTTGCACTTATCTTTTATGCGTTTTCATTCGATGTACCATTTGTACGCCTCATACAAGCCACGAAAAATCTAAATACAACTAAACATACTCTTAATAATTTTATATTTAACCTTAAAGGAGAACTAGTGTGGTTTATATTTTTAGTTTCAATACTGTTTTTCATTGGATGTGGAGCAGGTAATAGTGAAACTCCTGCTGACATGATGGAGACAGTAGATTTAAATAGTACAGCAACAGAGACAAAAGAGTTGAATAGTACAGAGATTGAACCTCAGATAGAGTTAAACAGTACTAGTAGCGAAACTGAATTGGAAATAGAGATACCTGAGTCGAATAGTACGGAAATAGAGGTTGTGGAGTTAAATGATACAGAAGTAATATCAGAATCATATACCGATGAAGAGTTAACCCTAAATGCAGACAGTACCTATGTGACCTATAATAGAAGTGACTTTAGTGCAAAGATTCTTATGCTCTCTTTTAAAGGAGGGTTACCTGTTGAAGATGGTGTGGCTATGGTTAAAGAGAATGAAAATTTTAGTTTTGAACTTACTTGGCAAAATCCAAGTTATGCAAAAAATGTTAACTATTACTTCTTTAATGGTTCACAGTATTCTATACATTATAGTTCAATGCCTATAGAGTCTCCTACTGACTCCTATACTGCTACTTGTGAAGCATTGAGTGGTTACCGTTATAACTGTGGTGACTTTACGGTGGATGATTCAGAATATTATGAAGGAGAAACTCTACCCACACGTTCAAGCTTTGTAATGGCAGTTTGTGATAGAAGTACTACTGACCCAGAGCGAATATGTGATTTTATAAGAATACCTATTGAGTTTCGAGAGTAATTTTATGGACTTCATTCAAAATTTAATAGATATTATTGTTAAAATTATTACCACCATAGTAGATTTTATACGGTGGTTAGTGGAGTAGGTGTTGGGTTTTACATAAATAAAATGTAATAAACCCCAAATCCTGTAAGAGCAGTAAGCAGTATGGCAACGGTTGTGGCTTTAGCCATACGTTTATGAATAGGACTAAATTTTCCTGGTAAATCACCAGCTTTTGAAGCTTTTAATGAAAGGTACAGAAGTCTTGCCCATAGAGCAATGGCTCCTACAGAAATAGTAATATGAAAAGCTAAAAATCCGATGACAAAACTGTCTGAAATTTCGGTGTAGGTTAGGTACTTTTGAATCCCCCCATCAATTCTAACACCATACTCAAAGAATATAACAACCACAAGGGTTACAATAAAAAGAGCGACCTGTGTGAGTTTATGGAGAGCAATTTTTTTCTTAATCGCAAGAGCAATACTTCCATAGAGTAAAAAAGGGAGTAAAATAACAATCAGTGTCACAATATCCATAAACAGAGGGGCTTTAGTGCCAAAAAAACCAGTTTCAAACATAGGGTCTCCTAATGATTTCAATTTTTTTGGATTATAGTCAAACATTCTTATATTGAAGAGAAAAATTGATATTATTCGCACATAAAATGCTAGGAGATTAAAGTATGAAATTTGTATCCATTGTAATGGGAAGTAAAAGTGACTATAGTATTATGTCTGAGTGTGCAGGAACATTAGAGAAGTTTGGTGTACCTTATGAGTTAATTATCTCATCAGCTCATAGAAGTCCAGAGAGAACAAAAAGTTACATTAAAGAGGCTGAAGCAAAAGGTGCTCAGGTATTTATCGCAGCAGCAGGTATGGCAGCTCACTTAGCGGGTGCATTAGCAGCAAGTACAACCAAGCCAATCTTAGGTGTACCAATGGAGAGTGGACCACTAAAAGGTGAAGATGCTCTTTTAAGTACAGTGATGATGCCAGCAGGTATGCCTGTAGGAACCGTAGCGATTGGTAAAGCTGGAGCAACAAATGCCGCTTACCTTGCAATTCAAATCATGGCACTACAAGATGATGAGTTAAAAGTAAAACTTCAAGAAGATAGAATTAGTAAAGCTAAAAAAGTAGAGCTTGACTCTAGTACAGTTGAGGTTATTTTGTAGGGTCGATTTTATCGACTATTAAATGTTTTACATTCCCATATCGTTGTATGGGAATGTGTAGTATAAATATAAAAGTTTATTGAGGTAGGTTTTTATATTTATTTGATGAGAAAGAGTGTATATGAACCAAAACAGCATAACCTTTAGCGAACTACTACTAAAACTACAACAGTTCTGGGCAGAGCAGGGGTGTAATATTGTACAGCCGTATGATATACCAGCAGGGGCAGGGACATTTCACCCTGCGACACTATTAAGAAGTTTGGATTCTAAACCTTGGAGTACAGCTTATGTTGCACCAAGTAGAAGACCAACCGATGGTCGATATGGTGAGAACCCAAACAGATTAGGGGCTTACTATCAGTTTCAGGCATTGATTAAACCAAGTCCTGATAATATTCAAGAACTTTATTTGAAGTCTTTGGAGTATTTAGGACTGAATCTTCAAGAGCATGACATTCGTTTTGTAGAAGATAACTGGGAGTCTCCAACACTGGGTGCTTGGGGACTTGGTTGGGAAGTTTGGCTTGATGGAATGGAAGTGACACAGTTTACTTACTTTCAACAAGTAGGAGGAATCGCTTGTGACCCTGTGGCTGTTGAGATTACTTACGGTACTGAGCGTTTGGCAATGTACCTGCAAGGGGTTGAGTCGGTATTTGATATTGTTTGGAATCGTCAAGGTGATAATATCACTACCTATGCTGATGTACATAAAGAGAGTGAATATGAGTTCTCTAAGTACCACTTTGAGGTAGCCAATGTTGAGAAACTTCTAAAAGATTTTGATGATGCTTCTGCTGAGTGTAAATTATGTTTAGAAAATGGTCTGCCTCTTCCTGCTTATGACCAGTGTATGGTTGCTTCACATGCGTTTAATGTTTTAGATGCACGAAAAGCAATCTCTCAGGCACAGCGACAGAACTATATTTTGAAGGTTCGTGAACTCTCTAAAGGGTGTGCTGAGTTGTATAAGGCTCAAGAAGAAGAGAGAAATAAGCGTGTGAACGCGTAGGGTGTAGTCCCCGACTACACCGTCAAAACCAAATCTGAATTTTAATAGATTCATAACATTATAACACGGTGTAGTCAGGGGACTACACCCTACGGAACGAATATGAAAATAGAAGATATATATAATAAGTTAGACAGTATTAGTCCTTTTGAACTCCAAGAAAAATGGGACAATTCAGGTCTGCTGGTTGGTGATATGAGTCGCACAGTAGAGCATATAGTAGTGGCTCTTGATGTTGATGAAGCGATGTTGGTTGAAGCTAAAGAGAACACACTTTTTATTGTGCATCATCCGATTATCTTTTCAGGGTTAAAAGAGCTTGACTTTTCGGTTTATCCTGCAAACTTATTAGAGATTATGGTTCAAAAGAGACTCTCTTTGATTGCGATGCATACCAATTTTGACAAAACACACTTGAATAATTATGTATTTGAAAAGGTACTGGGTTTTAAAAAAGAGTTCCAAAATGAATTTGTTTGTATGGCTAAAGGGAGTTGGAAAAAAGATGAACTTCTTGAGCTTTTAAAGTCTAAGTTAAATTTAGAGACACTTCGGGTTATTTCTCCAAAGCAAGAGATAAAATCAATAGCCTTAACTACAGGGGCAGGGGCTTCACTAATGGATGAAGTAGAGGCTGACTGTTTTTTAACAGGTGATATAAAATATCATGATGCGATGAAAGCGATGAGTCAAAATTTGATGATGGTTGATATCGGTCATTATGAGAGTGAGAAGTTTTTTGTTGATGTGATGTTAGAGGAGTTGGAAAATTTAGCACTTTTTGCTATAATTTCGAATTCGCAAAACCCGTTTGAAATAATTTAATAGACTGGTACTACTAAAAACGCTTGAAATTCCCAAAGGATAGAGATTGAATAAACATTTAAATGAGTTAATAGAACTCTCAAAGCTAGATAAGTCAATAGATGACTTTACGCCACTTATCGTTGCAGCACAAAAAAAATTAGCAAGAAAAACAGAAAAAAGAGATGAGGTTTCTGAAAGAATTGCTGCTCTTAATGCACAAGTTGAAGATGCTAATACAAAAATTGCTTCATATGAGGGACAGATTAAAGCTTTAAATGAGCAGTTGACACTTGGTGCTGCTAAAACCAAAGAGGTTAAGACTGAAAAAGAGATGCAGGCACTTCAGATGGAAGAGGAACTTGCAAAAGAGAAGTTAAAACATGCGAATAATGAGATAGAGAGACTTAACGATACTCTTTCTGTAAGAAGTGATGAACTTGAATCAACAACTGCTGAGTTAGAGACAGCTGAAGCAGAAGTAGCAAAAGTTTCTGAAGAGGTGTATGCAAAAATGGCTTCTATTGAAGAGGATAAAGCTAAACTTTTTGCACAAAGAGAAACCAAAACCATCTCACTTGATCAAAAAATTCTCTCATTTTATGAAAAGATTCGTATTTGGGCTAAAAATACAGCTGTTGTACCCGTTAAAAAACAAGCGTGTTATGGTTGTTATATGAAACTAAACGATTCAGCTTATGCCGAAGTGATTAAATCTGAAGATATTAGTACTTGTCACCACTGTGGTCGTATTTTATATCTTGAACCTCAAACTGAGCAGAGCGAAGCGTAATTAGGATTTTGGTTGCAAAGCTTATTTTTAGATAAAGCTTTCTTTATCCTGTATGGGGTTGTCCTTACTGTGGCATACCTCATAGCACTTCCTTTTCTTTTTGTATTGTCTAAATATAAAGAGAAATATACGGTATCTATTCCCGCAAGATTTTTTTTAAAAGATAACCGACCATTAGACCCTAATGGTATTTGGTTTCACTCTTGTAGCTTTGGTGAAGCACGAGCTATCTATCCACTCTTAGATAATCTTCCAAATGATGACCTTAGATTAAGTAGTACCACACAGACAGGTTATGAGGCAATTGTTCAGAAACAGCCTGAACAGAGTCGTTATTTACCTTTTGAGCCACTGCTGTCTTTTTGGTTAAAACCTCAAAAGGTCTTGGTCGTGATGGAGGCAGAGTTTTGGTATCTACTTTTTGCATTAGCACAAAAGCGAGGAGCTAAAACACTGCTTATTAATGCACGGATGAGTGATCGTTCTTATCCTAAATATAAAAAGATGGCATGGCTCTATCGTCAAATCTTTCGATATATAGATGAAGTATATGCCCAAAGTGAGATTGATAAAGAGCGTTTAGAGTCATTAGGTGCTAAAAATGTGCATGTAATTGGGAACATAAAGTTAGCCAATATTAGTACCTCAACCAAAAAACTCTCTAAGCCTAAAGCACTTTTAGTCTGTGCGGCTAGTACACATGAGGGTGAAGAGGAGCTAATTCTAGAAGCCTTTGCAGAGCTTAAAAAAGAGCGTTCTGATGCACGGTTGGTAGTGGTTCCAAGACACCCTGAGCGTTTTGAAAAAGTGCGTCAAATGGTCAAAGCGTTTGCAAAGGAACATCGTTATACTGCACATAACTATTCAGAGAATGAAGCTTTTAATGCTGATATTGTGGTCGCGGATATTTTAGGTGAGCTGGTTAATATTTATGCCATATCTGATATTGTGATTTTAGGTGGAGCATTTGCTAAAGTTGGTGGTCATAATGCAGCTGAAGCAGCACAGTTTGGTTGTAAAATCATATCTGGTGAACACTATTTCAATCAAAGAGATATTTTTAGTATGATAGAGGGAATAGCCATAGTAACTGAGTCGAATTTAGCACGAAGATTACAACAATATGCTCAGTTAAAGCCAACAAAAATAATTCAAAGAACCGATATTAAACCGATATTGGATTCAATAATGAAAGAGATATAAA
The DNA here is from genome assembly GCA_022600655.1 of Campylobacterota bacterium. Classification (GTDB taxonomy): domain Bacteria; phylum Campylobacterota; class Campylobacteria; order Campylobacterales; family Sulfurovaceae; genus UBA1140. Next base: position 6,778 of record JAHZJZ010000005.1, read on the forward strand.
ATGGAAAAAGCCTATAAACTTTTGGCAGAACAAGAAGAGATTTCAAACAAAAAAGCCAAAGAGCTGATTGATAGAGGTTTAGTTTATGTTCTTGATAGAAAAGTAAAGATTGCCAGAGCTGAGATGCCTGAAGATACACGTTTTAGAGTAGAGAGTATTGATAAAGTCAATATTATCTATCAAGATGAAAATATTGTGGCGATTAATAAACCAGCACTGTTAGACTCTTATGAGTTGGCTGATGCGATTGAAGAGGATGAGACAGAGTTAATTCACCGTCTTGACCGTGATACCTCAGGCGTTTTACTTTTAGCAAGAAATGAAGCCTTTTTAGAAGATGCGATTAAAGCGTTTAAAGAGCGAAAAGTAAAAAAAAGATATGTGGCATGGGTAGAGGGGGTTTTCTTTGAAGAGACCACTATCGATGCACCAATCGCAACACATAAACAGGGTGGAAAAGCCTTTTCTGAGATTAATGAAAAACGAGGAAAACCAGCAATTACTGTGGTAAGACCTATTGAGATACAAGGTAAAAAATCTAAAGTAGAGATAGAGATTATGACAGGAAGAACTCACCAGATTAGGGTTCACCTCTCAAGTATTGGTCATCCTATTGTAGGAGATGAACGATACGGTTCCGTGACACGTTCAAAAAGAGTTTTACTTCATGCCAAAGCGATTTCACTTTTGGGGTATGCCTTTGAAGCCAAAGAACCCAAAGATATAGTCAAGTATAAATAAGGAGAGAGATATGCCAGAGAATGATAGCCCTTTGTATTACATTTTTTATTTAGTTATTTTGGTGGTATTTTACTTTGTTTTGAAATCACCTAAGAGTGAGAGTTCCAAGAGAAAGAATCTTGAAGAAGAGGATAAAAGCGATAAATAGAGCTTTTATGAGCAATTTGATATAATCGCGACAATATAATAAAAAGAGAGTCCATAAATGTTTGATACCCTAACCAGTAGTTTTAAAGGTGCTATAGATAAGATTCGTTTTTATGACGATGAGAAAGCCCTCAAAAAAGCCTTAACCGAACTTAAAAAGTCACTGCTCAAAGCAGATGTGCATCATAAAGTTGTTAAAGAACTTTTAGCAACCGTAGAGAAAGAGACTAAAGAGGCTGGAATAGGTAAAGAGAACTTTTTAAAAGCTCTTCAAGCAGATTTAGAGCGTATTTTAACAGCTGAGGGGAACCAAGGGTTTGTCTTTGCATCAAAGCCCCCAACTGTAGTGTTGATGATAGGTTTACAAGGTTCAGGTAAAACAACCACTACGGGTAAGTTGGCACATTTTTTAAAAGAGCAAAAGAAGAAAAAAGTTTTAATTGCTGCTGCTGACTTACAGCGTTTGGCTGCGGTTGAACAGCTTAAGCAGATTTGTGAGCAGATAGATGTAACACTTGTAGCAGATGAGAATGCTACACCTGAAGCGATAGTCAAAGCGGCATTAGTTAAAGGTGAAAAAGAGCTTTATGATGTGGTTTTAATCGATACAGCTGGACGTTTAGCCATTGATGATGAGTTAATGGATGAGTTGGCTAATATTAAAAAAGTGGCTAATCCTGATGAACTCTTCTATGTCGCTGATGCCATGACTGGTATGGATGCAGTTAGAACAGCTCAGACCTTTAAAGAGAAGATTGGTATCTCTGGTGTGGTATTGAGTAAGTTTGATGGTGACTCTAAAGGTGGTGTTGCATTGGGTATTGCTCATCAAGTAGGAGTTCCTCTACGATTTATCGGTTCAGGTGAGAAGATGCCTGATTTGGAAGCGTTTATTCCTGATAGAATTACTTCAAGACTGATGGGTGCAGGTGACCTTGAGTCATTGGCAGAAAAAACAGCCAATGTAATTGATGAAAAGAAAGCGAAACAGTTAACTTCAAAAATCAAAAAGGGTAAGTTTAACTTTAACGACTTTTTAGAGCAGATGGAGTCGATGAAGAAGCTGGGCTCCATGAAATCTATTATGGGGATGATCCCTGGTATGGGAGCCATGGCTAAGCAGATTGGTGATATGGATTTGGAAAATTCATCAGAAGTAAAGTCTATTAAAGCGATGATTAACTCTATGACTCCAAAAGAGCGTGAGAACCCTGAACTACTTAATAATACAAGAAAGCGAAGACTCGCAGCTGGTGCAGGGCTGAATCAAGTTCAAGTAAACCGTGTTTTAAAGCAGTTTAAAAATGCAGGTAAAATGGCAAAACAGCTTTCTGGTAAAGGTGGCATGAAACAGATGCAAGATATGATGAAAAATATGCAAGGTGGGGGAATACCACGATAGGGTATAGTCACTGACTGAACCACTAACAATAAGTATTAATTTGAAAGATATTTTATTTTTTACTTGATGTCGTCAGTGACTACACCCTACATAAAGCAAAAGTTGGGTAAAATTCGCCTTCAAAGTGTTGATGAGTGTTCTCTCATTAAGAACAGTTGTCAGTGCTTATATATAAGCAATCTTCAGTAGATGGCTTTCGCAAATATTGCGTTCTCGGGATTAGTTACCCCAATTACTGAAATAAAAATGAATAGATAGAAGGAATTAATATGACAGCAATTAGACTTACAAGAATGGGTAGAAAAAAGAAACCATTTTACAGAATCGTAGTAACAGACAGTAGAAAAAGAAGAGATGGTGGTTGGATTGAATCAATCGGATACTACAACCCTGTAGTAGCTGATAAAACACTAAAAGTAGATGAAGAGAGATTGAACTACTGGATTAGTGTTGGTGCTCAAATGAGTGACAGAGTTAAAAAGATTACAGGAAAATAATCGATTATGGTTACAGAATTCGTCGCTGAATATGCCAAGCTTTTAGTTAGTCACCCTGAAGATATATCGGTTTCGGTAAAAACACTTGAGGAGAACTATGATGAGATTACCATTACAGCTAATGGTGAAGATGTTGGTAAACTCATTGGTAAAGAGGGACGAATGATTAACTCTATTAAGACAGTTATCTCTGGTTGTAAAGCCAAAGGTGGTTGTAACTATAGAGTTAATGTAGAAGCAAAAAAATAGTCTATGAAAAACTTTTTTATAGCACAAGTGGGTAAGACCCATGGACTTCATGGAGATTTAAAGCTCCATCTTCATACAGATTTTCCTGAACAGTTCAAAGTAGGTTACAGTTTTGAGACAAGCTCAGGTTCTCTTGAAATCTTACGTATTAATCTTGACCGTGGTATTATAGCTTTTAAGGGCTATGAGGGTGTGGATTATGCTAAAAAACTGACCAATACTAAGATATACGCAACGCTTGAAGAGACCAAAGAGAGATGCCAACTTAAAGAGGGTGAACACTTTTGGTTTGACCTTGAAGGGTGCGATATTGTAGAGGCTGGTGAGCGACTGGGCAGAGTTTCTGAAATTCAGAGAATGGCTGATGTAAACTACTTTTTTATAGAAACAGACAGCAAACTGGTTGAAGCTGGGGCTGCTAAAACTTTTTTGGTTCCTAATATTGACCGTTATGTAGTTGAAGCTGATATTGAGGCTAAAGTTATTAGAACTAAGGATGCCAAAGAGATACTAGAGGCTAGTTAGAACAAACATATGAAATTCTCTTTTGTAACGCTTTTCCCTAATATTATTGAAGGCTACTTCTCCGACTCTATTCTCTCTAGAGCCATTTCAAATCATCATATTTCAATTGATTATGTCAACCCTAGGGATTATACGACCAATAAGCATAATAAAGTGGACGAACCCATGATAGGGGGTGGAGCAGGGATGCTAATGACACCTCAACCACTTTTTGATACAATAGAAGCGATTAAAAATAGTTCTCCTGATGCCTACGTAGTCATAGCTACTCCTGTAGGAAAACCGTTTAAGCAAAATGATGCCAAACGGTTAGCAAAAAAAGAGCATGTGGTTTTTGTATCGGGGCGTTATGAGGGGATGGATGAACGTTTTATAGAACAGTGTGCAGATGAGCTGTTTTCTATGGGTGATTTTATCTTAACAGGTGGTGAGTTGCCTTCTATGGTCATGTGTGATGCTATCGCTAGAAATGTGGATGGAGTACTAGGAAATAGTGACTCATTGAGCATTGAAAGCTTTGAATCTAGTAGTTTGGAAGCACCATCATTCAGTAAACCAAAAAATTACAATGAAAGTGAAGTTCCTTCAGAGCTTTTAAAGGGAAATCACGCTAAAATTTCCGACTTAAAAAATGCTATGGCTAAATGTAAAACAAAATACTTTAGACCAGATATGCATAAAAATCTCCAACTGAGTGAGAGAAAAAAGAAAAGGTAAGTTACTATGAGAAACAAGTATATTGAAAGTTTTGAACAAGCACAACTTGAAAACAAGAGCGTTCCTGAGTTTAGAGCAGGAGACACACTAAGAGTTGCTGTTAGAATTAAAGAGGGTGAAAAAGAGAGAGTACAGAACTTCGAGGGTGTATGTATTGCACTTAGAGGTCAAGGTACAGGACGAACAATGATGGTTAGAAAAATCGGTGCTAACTCTGTTGGTGTTGAGAGAATTTTCCCACTTTACTCTGACAGTATTGAGAGTATTGAAGTACTTAGACGTGGTAGAGTTAGACGTGCTAAGCTATTCTATCTTAGAGAGCTTAAAGGTAAAAAAGCTAGAATTAAAGAGCTTAGAAGAAAGTAATTTTCTTTTAGTTCTCCCACTCTTTACAAGAGGGTTTTACCCTCTTTCTTCCCTAAAATATCATATCAAATCAACATATCTATGTTATAATCTTTCTTAATTTTAACTAAGGAAATATCTACGTGTCATTTCTACAAAAGATAGCACAACGACTACTGCTGGTTGTTCAATTTATTCTTGTTTTTCTTTTTATACTCTTTGAAGAGATTATATGGGAAGGTATAGCCAAGCCCATTTATCAAAAAGTTCAATCATTACGTATTCTCCAAAATTTACAAACAAAGATAGAAAAATTTCATAGATATGTAGTATTGGTTCTCTTCAGTATACTACTGCTAGGTGTTGAGGGAGCAGGGTTAGTTGCTGGGGTTTTCTTTGTTCAGGGTAAAGTTATTTTAGGAACAGTGTTGTATGTTGCTAAAATCCCCATAGCAGCGTTTACTTTTTGGCTCTTTAAAGTGGCAAGAGATAAACTGCTTAGTTTTAGATGGTTTGCATGGTCATACTACAGACTCATGGAGGGTATTGATTGGCTCCAATCAAGAACCATTTATAAGAGAACTCTTGAGATGCTGTTTAACATGAAAGTGAAAACCAAAAAGATATTTAAAGAAATAAAAGAGAAATACTTTGCTAAAGATAGTAGGTTTATCTCAGAGTTAAAGTCCTTCTATAGATATATAAAAAATTTTAAAAATAGGAATAATCAGTGATAAAATATGTACTCTTTGATACTGAGACAACAGGTAATCAAGATGAAGATAGAATTATACAGATAGGTGCTATGGTTATTGATAGCAAGGGAAATGTTGAGGTTTATGATGAACTTTGCTCTTCAGAGATTCCCATAAAAGTAGAAGCGATGGAGGTACATAATATTACACCTGAGCTTATAGAGGGAAAAGATAATTTTCAAAGTACCAAATTTTACAGTGATTTAGCCTCTTTAAATAGTGATAAAAACTATCTTATTGCCCATAATATCAAGTTTGATTTAGGAATGTTAGTAAAAGAGGGTTTTGAAAACAGTATGAAGCTTATAGATACACTGCGTTGTTCAAAACATCTTTTCCCTGACTCTGCTTATCATCGTCTGCAATATTTTAGGTATTCGCTTGATTTGTATAAAGAGGAGCAAACAGAGGCAGATAAACATGGCATCGTTATAAAAGCACATGATGCTATTGGTGATGTATTGGTGATGAAGTTGTTACTTTCAAAACTGGTGGCTAAAGTTAAAGAGCAGTATGCTGGTGTGAATCCAATGTTAAAACTAGAAGAGTTAACTCGTACTCCTGTGATTATGAAAACATTTAAATTTGGTAAGTATAAAGGTGAAGAGATTGAAGATATTGCCCGTTCTGATGCTGGATATTTACGTTGGATGTTAAAGTCTTTAGAGTTAGATGAAGATTTGAAATATACCTTAGAGAGCGTGTTAGAAAACGTATAGTGAGTCGCTATTCCCATCATTTTTGATGGGAATGTATAGCTCTATCTTCGGATTTTCCAGTAAGCCATTCTAATTGCTTGAGCCAATTGATGGACAGCCATTACATAGTGATCTCTTGGATTGTACCGTGCGATTGCATAAAAGTTAGGTGTTCCCCACCACATCTCATCTTTGTTATATCTGTTGAGTTTAATCAGTGAGACATTACCTGTATATCCATAAAGGTTACTTGCAGGAGTCATCCCCAATGAACGCATATGTGACTGTGTATAACTGGTTTTGTACCCCGTACTTAGTCCAGTAAATCGTGCTTTTCTATAAGAGGTTGGTATGGTTACAGGAATTCTTGGATTCCATTTTCCTTTTTGTACAAAAAAGTTAGCTACACTTCCGATGGCATCTGCTCTGGTAAAAAGATTAATTTGTCCACTATCATCATGATCTACTGCATAGTCTCTAACTGAGTCAGGCATAAACTGTGCCAGTCCAAATGCACCTGCGTAAGAGCCTTTTATGCTTCTTGGGTCTAACTGTTGCTCTCTTGTAAGGAGTAGATAGTTCTCTAGCTGATTTGTAAAAAATGTAGCACGTTTTTTATACTCTATAGAGAGTGTGGTTAAAGCATTAAGCACACTGTGTTCTCCTGTATAGCCTCCAAAGTTGGTCTCTACCCCTATGATACCCACAATATATTCAGGTGCTACACCATACTGATGTGCAGCTTTTTCAAGGTAGTAACGATTTTGAATCCAAAACTCCACCCCTTTTTTAATACGACTTTGGGTTAAAAACTGAGAACGATACTTATCCCACTCACCAGGAGTACTTAGTTTAGCTGCTTTAGGTTTACCATAGACATTGTACTTAACCAATGATTTTGTATCACGTTGGACACTTGAAAAGACCCCATAGAGGTAGTTTCTGTTGAAGTTATATTTCGTAACCATACTATTGATAAACTGCTGAAGTTTTGCATTACGTCCATAAGAGCCTCCCAGTTGATGGCTATAGAGTTCATCCATAGAGAAGACAGGGGTTGTTAAGCTCTCCTCAATAATAGGTGCTGTTGGTGTCGTTGGTGTTACAGGAGGGTAAGTTGTAACTACAGTAGGTGCCGATGAACCTACTGTTGGAGTAGGATATGTAACTATGGGTTGCGAAGTAGGCTGTTGCTCCCTTTTTAAACAACCACTACTAAGAACCAAGATAGAAATGAGAGATAAAATTTTAATGTAACGCATAATATACCTTTCTTTTTTGATTTTATTTTAACATAAAATAATGAAAAGATATTGGCTTTGGGGGCAAATAGGTTAAAAAGAGTTAAAAATAACTAGAGCAGAGTCATTATTAACTGTGCTGCTCTAAGATATGATGTAAAAAAAGTATCTGTGCAAATATAGGTGCAAAGATATTAAGTAGAGGTATATAGTTAAACAGTGAAGCCAACATGGCTATAAGTGTAGACTTTTTACTTTTGGTTTTTAGTATCTTTTTATCACTAATAAATAGTCCTCCAACATCATGTACCGTAGGCTCTTTAAGTAAAATTGACCAAAGGTAAAGCATAACAACTTGTCCTAAAATAGGAATAAAAATTAGAGGCAACAGGAGTATAAAGAGTAGTAAAAAAACAACAGTTGACTTGATAGTAACAGCAATAGAACCAGCAATTGATACTGACTCTTGAGCCATCTGATTGGGGTAGTGTTTTTTAGCTAAAGCGATAAGAAGTTTTTCACTATATAGAGAGGTTAAAACAGAGATGGTAATAATAATTAGCATATATCCAACCAAGGGAGCTGCGATATAGGCAACACTCTCTTGCATCCACTCCCAAGGTATCCATGTTAAATAGGAAGTGACAAAATTCTCAAAACTATCCCAAAATATCCATAAAATAGCAATCCAAAGTGTAATAGAGGCAAAACCTATTTTTAGAATAAAGGCTAAAACTTTAGGACTTAAAATATCTTGAGTCGTTTTTTGAATGGTTCTATACATCACTTCTCCTACAGATAACTATTTTTAAACTCAACATAGCGTTTAGCTGAAGCGTAAAGCTCTTCAACTTCAGCATCAGTCAATTCACGAACCACTTTAGCTGGACTTCCTACGATAAGGCTTCGTGGAGGAAAGACTTTGTTTTTAGTAACCAAACTTCCCGCCCCAACAATAGACTCTCTACCTATCACAGCCCCATCAAGTATGGTGGCACTCATTCCTATGAGACAAGCATCTTCAATGGTGCATCCATGAAGCATAACTCTATGTCCGACTGTGACATCATTACCAATAATGGTTGGATTTCCATCACTCATATCGGCTTTTTTATGATGGGTTACGTGTACCATAGAGAGATCTTGAATGTTAGATCTGTCACCTATTTTGATGTGATGTACATCTCCACGTACCACACAGCCAAACCATACAGCTGAGTCTTCACCCATCTCTGTACGACCTATAACTGTAGCACCTTTGGCTATCCATGCGTTTTTTTTCAGGGTGGGTGTCCACTCTTTGTATTTGATTGTCATATGGGTATCTCCTTAACTTTTTAATAGATATCTTTCAAAACTAGGAACCGATGGCTTTAGCCTCGTTATGTTCGGGACTAAAGTCTCCGACTCCAAATGAGTTTTTTAACTCTTTAATACTTTTCTTGCCAGTTTACCTACATACTCAGGGGTCTCTTTTTGAGCTTTATCATAGACTTTTGTGACATACTCTTCTAAAATTTCATGATTATTAATCACCTTATCGCCCTGTTTAACCTGTTTGTATTCGCCTGTATTTTTTAGTTTCCATCGCAGTCTGTTATCTTGTAGTTGTAGTGAGAGTATCTGTTTTATTTTTTGTCTTAAGTTTTGATCTTTGATTGGTGTCATGATTTCAATACGACGAATAAGGTTTCTTGGCATCAAGTCAGCACTGGCAATATAGCACTCATTAGCATCGTGTTTAAAGTAGTAGATACGTGGATGTTCAAGATACTTACCTATAATCGAATAGACAGAGATATTATCACTTATCCCCTCAATCCCAGGTCTTAGCGTACAGATACCACGAATGATTAGTTCTACTTTACACCCTTTCATTGAAGCGTGATAGAGTGCTTGAATAATGTCGGGATCAACTAAAGAGTTAGCCTTTAGAATAATGAGACCTTTCTCTTTATGTGAAGCTTCGTGTCCTATCATCTCAAGTAGCTTAGGTTTGATGTCTGTTGGTGCGATAATCAGGGTATCAAGTGTGGTATGGTCAGAGAATCCTGTAATATAGTGAAAAAATTTAGTTGCATCGCGGTTAAACTTCTCTTTGGTTGTAAAGTAACTCATATCGGTATAGATTCTTGAGGTTGAGGGATTGTAATTTCCAGTACCTAAATGTAGATAACCTTGAAGTTTTTTCCCTTTTCGTTTCGTGATTTGGGCTATTTTAGCATGAACTTTAAGACCAGCAATTCCATAAATAACATGGGCTCCTGCATCTTCTAAAGCTTTTGCCCAGTGAAGGTTGTTCTCTTCATCAAACCTTGCTTTTAGCTCAACGAGTACTGTAACCTGTTTACCATCTTGTGCAGCACGAATAAGGGCTTTGACAATGGGAGAGTTTTTCCCCACACGATAGAGTGTCATACGCATTGAGAGGGTATTGGGGTCTTTTGAAGCCTCTTCTATAAAACGCACAATAGGGTCAAAACTTTCATAAGGATGATAGAGTAGTACATCTTTTTTCTCTATGGCTTCAAAGATATTACTGTTTTCTCCAAAAGGTGGTAGGGTTTTTGGGGTATAGGTTGGTAGGGTTAAGTGTGCCAACTCCTCTTGCCCTACAATATGCCAAAGTGTACCAAGGTTAAGAGGTATTTTATAGTAGTAGATATCATGTTCATCTAGTTTTAGGTGTGTGGTTAAAAACTCTATAAGTTCAGTATCTGCTCCTTCCATAAGCTCAAGGCGAACTAAGGTTCCTCTGTTTCTAGCACGGATTCCCTCTTCAAGAATCTCCATAAAGTCATCAGCCTCTTCCTCTTCTATCTCAATATCGGCATTTCTAGTGACCCTAAATGGCATAGATGAAATCTTCTTAAAGCCTTGAAAAAGTTCTGTACTAAAGTGTTCAACAACAGACTCTATAGGGATAAAACAGTGGTCAATATTTAAAAAACGAGGAAGAATCCTAGGAATACGTATGAGTCCATGTTTAATATTTCCTTTGGAGTCCTCTAGTTTAAGAGCCAGTGCAAAGCTTAAGTTATTTAGGTGTGGAAAAGGGTGTGTCGCATCAATAGCAATAGGCATAATAACAGGATAGATTTGGTCAAAGAACTGCTCTTTGATAATCTCTTGTTGCTTATCTGAAAGTTTACTGTAGTTTCTTATCGTAACATTATGCTCTTTTAAATCTTTCATAATCTCTTTAAATGAAGACTCTAGCGTTCTCTGCTCTTTATGCAGTGTTTTATGAATGATTTCAAGTTGTTCCGTGGGGGTTAGTTTATCGATAGCTGTCTCTTGAATACGGGCTTTAAACAGAGACTTTAACCCTGCCACACGAATCATATAAAATTCATCAAGGTTGGTTCCATAAATAGCGATAAATTTCATACGTTCTAAAGGAGGTAGAGAACGGTCTTTAGCTTGGGCAAGTACTCTGGTGTTAAACTTTAGCCAAGAGAGTTCACGGTTAAAATAGAGGTCTGGGGAGGTTAAATCTATTGACATTTTTCACCTTATAATTTTTTGAATGTATTATATCATATCGTAGGGTGTAGTCCCCGACTACACCGTCAAATAACATTCAAAATTTATTAAAATATAAAACCTCTATTAATCGGTGTAGTCGGGGACTACACCCTACAGATTTTTAACCTTAGCAATCTCATCACGCAGTCTAGCTGCCTCTTCAAACTCAAGACTTTTAGCAGCCACTAGCATTTTTGCTTTTAACTCTTTAATCAGTTTTTGTCTTTCAGCTTTAGGCATTTTATCGAGTTTGCTACGTTTGTTATAGAGTTCACCTGCATCTTCTACTTTGAGGTCAGTATCAAGCTCTCTTAGGGTAGTGGTTGGGGTAATGCCATGCTTTTTATTGTAAGCTATCTGTTTTTCACGACGTTTCCCTGTAATCTCTATGGTCTCTTGCATGGATTTGGTTACTTTATTGGCATACATGAGTACGCGTCCATTAGCATTTCTAGCTGCACGTCCTGAGGTTTGAATGAGTGAAGTAGTGGAGCGTAAAAAGCCCTCTTTATCAGCATCAAGTATGGCAACCAAACTTACTTCTGGCAGGTCAAGCCCCTCTCTTAGTAGGTTAATTCCTACTAAAATATCAAACTCACCCAAACGTAGTGAGCGAATCACTTGGTTTCGTTCTATGGCATCAAGGTCTGAGTGCATGTATCGAACACGTAAGCCTAAGTCATTATAGTAGGTGGTTAACTCTTCAGCCATCTTTTTAGTAAGTACAGTTACCAGTACCCGTTCACCTTTTTCTATGACAGGTTTCATACGGTCATGCAAGTTCTCTACTTGGTAGGTACTATCGATAACCTCTATAGGTGGGTCAAGTAGTCCTGTAGGTCGAACCACCTGTTCGGCTACGGTAGCAGAGAGGTCAATCTCTAGCTCTTTAGGAGTCGCTGAAACAAAGAGAAAGTAGGGAGCTTTATTGATATACTCATCAAACATTAGTGGACGGTTATCGAGTGCTGAGGGGAGTCTAAATCCATGTTCTACTAAAACCTCTTTACGGCTTCTATCTCCAGCGTACATTCCTCTAAACTGAGAGAGTGAGACATGGGACTCATCAACAATAACCAAAAAGTCATGACCATGCATCGCTTCAAAGTAATCCATCATAGAGTAGGGGGTCTCTCCCTCTTTTTTACCCGTTAAGTGTCGTGAGTAGTTCTCAATTCCTTTACACATTCCTGTTGCTTCTATCATCTCTAAGTCAAACTCTACACGTTGTTTGAGACGGTTGTACTCTATCATCCTATCCTCTTTTTGGTAAAAAGCTAACCGTTCACCCAACTCCTCTTCTATACTTTTAACGGCTAGTGCCAATCGCTCTTTAGAGACGATGAATTGGTTCGCAGAGTAGACCGTAGCCTCTTTAAAGTGTTCTATCTTCTCTCCTGTTAGGGTATTAAAGGTATAGATATCCTCTATCTCATCCCCAAAAAACTCAACCCTGATGGCTAACTCTTCATTATAAGCAGGATAGATATCTATCACTTCACCATTAACACGAAAGTCTCCTCTATCAAAAAACTCATCGTTTCGTTTATAGCCCATGTCGACTAGTTTAAGTAGAAGAGCCTTTTGGGCATACTCATCGCCCACAACCAGTTTCTGTACAATGGTTTTATAATCCTCTGGAGACCCCAAACCATAGTTGGCTGAGACTGAAGCGATAACTATCACATCATCATGACTGAGTAGTGAAGCCGTCGTAGAGAGTCGCAGTCTCTCCAAC
>JAHZJZ010000082.1 GCA_022600655.1 Campylobacterota bacterium
AATAAAATTAATTTTAATATATATTACTAATATAACGACTTAATAACTTCTTAATCTTATTATATAAGATGAGCGATATTCGTGAAGACAGTGCTAAGTTTGAACAGATTAAGAAAGAATTAGAAAAAGAAGGTATGGACAAGGTTCAAACTATGTGGAAAACAAACTCAGTAAATGAAAAAACAATTACTGATGTGTTAAAGAGTGGAATGAAAACGTTTGAAGAAAAAACTGGTCACCCAATGAGTTATTCAGATATGCGTGAGTTATATGGATAAGATAGGAGAGTATTTAACCGCTTCGGAGATTTGGATTTATGCATAACTCTCTAGTAGGAAAAATATCACCAGACATACAAGTATCGGCTGCGCCTACACTAATACAACTTCTAAAGCCTCTATCTTCTCCAATATAGGTTTATGGTCTACCGTATAGATAGTACTTATTTTTGAGTCACAAGATGTTACCACTCTCTCAAGCCCAAATCGACTCCACCCTCCCTCAGAAGCATACTCTATTTCAATGTTTTCACCATAAAATCCCACAGCTGATACATGCTGTGAAGAGGGTTTATTATTGACAAGTACCCAAGTTTTTTCAAATTTTCCTCCATCACTTGCCATACCTCCCGTCACACTAATGGTTCTACTTAAAACACTATTCATTCCTTCTACTAATTCTGAACCATTGACAATTAGACCATCTGCTAAAACAAAGAGTGACTTTAGTCCTTTTTGGTCAAACTTTGTTGCCAGTTTAGCACCTGCATCTAAAGAGTCTTCTATTTTATCTACTTTAACATAGTGGGGTACAATTTGTGTCTTTTCAAATTTTGCTATGGCAATAGAGAGTGTATCGTCATATAGCTTGTCTTCGTATATTTCACCCGTAGTAGAACAGCCTACAATAATCGAGTTTGGAAACTTCTCACAAATCTCTTGGAAACCTACTTCATTTTTTTGAAACTCACTGGTACTAAAAACTGTAATAAGTGTATTGGGAGAGTCTAGTGAACGCTCTAACTCTTTTTTCCATACACCATCTTTATATAGATTGACTTGTATTTGCATAAAATCTTCCTTTCAATTTAAATTATTAGTCTCTGTTTATATTTTAAAACACCTTTTTCGTAAGGGATAAACGTAGTCTCTATAGGAGAGGAACTTTTCCTAGTCATGATGATGTAGCCTAGTCCTGCACCTTTATCATGGTTGTCCTCTTTTGAGCGACTTTTTTGACGAATGAGTTTGCGTAAGGCTTTATCATCTAAATCTTTTATCGCTTGAATCTTCTGTTCTATAAGTTCTTTTTGAGTATTTTTAATTAGATTACAACTCTCTAAGACATAGGTGTTGTTTTCTGTAAAGTATGAGAGAGAAAAATTACATAACACTTCTCTTTTCTTGTTTTGTAACTCAACACTATTGTGTGCATAGCTTAGTATATTTTGCATGGTCTCAATGAAGAGTTCAAAGACATTTTGAATTTTATCGGTTTTGGCACCATTTTCAATCAGTAGTTTTTCTATATGATTTGCACTGTTGACCATACCTTGCTCATTAATTTTACCTGAAAACTCATAGATACTCTTATCGTCTACTTGAATACATATGGTTAAATTATTATTCATCTTACCAGACCACCGCTTTTATATTTAGCTTTGGAAACTCTTCTGCATAATCTTCATAATCTTCAAAACCATTCTTATTCTCTTCATTATAAAACCAATTAATCTCTACCCTGTTGTTACTGTTGAACTCTTCGACGATATCTAATATTTCAAATATTATTTGGGTGGTAGCTGAATTAAAATAGAGAAATTTAAAATTAATGACGGTTACCTTATCGCTACTGTTGTAATATTTAAAATATTGTTTTAGCCACTCTGTGATAGGTCTATAGAATGCAAACGTGTTCTCTGGATAAGATTTACCTTCAAACGCTATAAAAGCCTTATCTTTATCCATAATGACTTTTGGACTATTATCACTCTGTTCTAAAAAAATATTATCCATGGTTGACCTCCGTATCTGTCTGTGTAGTGCTTGTTTGGTATGTTTGTGGGAGTATAATGCTAAAGCGTGCTCCATCTTGATGATTTCTCACCTCTATTTTCCCATTCATTTTCTGAATAATATTATAGGTCATACTCAATCCAATACCTGTACCTTTGTCTTTAAACTTGGTTGTAAAATATGGTTCAAAAATCTTATCTATAATATCAGGAGAAATTCCACTTGCATTATCTTGTATGGTTATAATGCTATTGCTATCTATCGTTTCTGCTTTAATATTTATAATTTTATTTTCAATGCCTCTAGAGAGAAAAGCATCTTTAGCATTAGAGAAGATAACCAGCAGTGCTTGATTAAACTTTCCAATATCACCTTGAATCAATATGTCATCTTCTATATCTATATCTATTTTAATATTATTTTTTTGGGCTTGAAAATCAAATATTTTGATGGTTTCTTGTATGGATTTTTTTAATGTAAATGATTGTTTCTCACTACTGGTGTGTGAAGAGAAGTTTATAAAGTCAGCAATGGTGTTATCAAGATATTTTGTTTGCTCTTCTATGATTTCTAAATCTTTATTCTCTTTGAGGTTTGCCTTAAGTAGGGAGACAATGTGTAAGATGATATTTAAAGGTTGTTTCCATTGATGAGTAATGTTCTCCATCATCTCTCCAATACCTGCAAGACGTGAGCTTGTAAGCATGTTGTTGTATGCTTCTTTGAGCTCTTTTTTGTTCTCTTTTATAGTAAGATTTAAA
>JAHZJZ010000083.1 GCA_022600655.1 Campylobacterota bacterium
ACCAAATCCAATACTAAATACTTCAACTTTAACGCCCCAAAAACGGGCGACTAAAAAGTGTCCTAACTCATGAAAAAATATTAAAAATGAAAATATGATTAAAGCAATAATAATGCCCATAAATGTCCTAATTTTTTTGCTGTATTATACCAATCTATTAATTAAAGGGTAGCGTCGATGTTTTAGATTAAATATAGATTAATATGATAAAATGAGTTAGAAATTAAAATCGTTGAATTGAAAGGTATATAAATGGGCAGTAACAGCACAGAGATTGAAATAAAAGATAATAAACAAGCAGATAATGATATCGTATTAGAAGAGAGTTTAAGTGACTCTTCAGATGGTGTTTTAGAGGAAGAAGTTGTTGAGTCAACACCCAAAAAAGCTAAACCATTAAGTAAAAATGAAGAAGCCAAAGAGTTGATGAAAAACTCAGAAGAGCTTATCTCTGCAGCTGATAGCGAGGTACAAGCAACCAAAGAGGTAGTCAAAGAGAATGTTGCTAAGTTTGAAGATGTAAAAGCTACGTTAAGTAACACAACCATTACACAGTCAATGATACTACTAGAAAAAGCCAACTATGAATACACTAAAGAACAAGCTGAAGAGCCATTTGAAGTTTCAGTAGAGAGTATGATGGATCATTTCACTCTGGCAAATATCTCTTCAGGACGTTTTACAGGATTTTTATTAGCAATTTTGGGAATAATCGCAACAGCAGTAGCTTGGTTATTTGTGGCAAGTTCAAAAACAGGAACAGAGATTACACCCGATAAGATTCCTGATGATTCAGTACTTCAGACACTCTTTACTTGGATAGGTGGAGGTATGACTGGTGGAGAGGGTAATCCTCTGTTTGGTATGATTACGCTTGGTGTAACTGCACTGCTTATTGGTTGGGCTATCTATAAGTTACGTGTAGCGATGAGAGAAAATAAAAACTATAGAGTAGCTCATGAGACATTTGATAAATCACACGGTTATGTTGAGAGTCAAAAAGAGGCTAAAACTGAGATGGAACACCTTGATGAACATATTAGAGTATGTACACCATTGATTGAAGACTATAAAGTACTTTTAGATGAACAGAATGCAAAATTAAAAAGAGTTTTACATATTGAAGGTGCTTTAGAAAATAGCAGTGACTACCACTACTCATCACAACAAACAATGCAAGAGAGTGCAAAGTTAATGGATAAAGTTGAACATCTAATCTCAACACCTATGACCAAAGAGGGTAAGTTAAATGAAGCGTCAACCTATGCATATATTGAGGCAAAAGCTCTTTATGAGCATCATATCTCTAAGCTTTATGCATAAGCGTAAGTGACAGTAAAAAGCAAATAAAAGATTTGCTTTTTACATCTTTACATTTTTAAAAAAGTCCCTCACATACTCATACCCTGAGTAGAGGGTTAAAGCTACCGCAATCCATAGAAGAGCTTCTCCTCCATACCAACCCATTAGTAAAAAACCAATAGCTATCATCTGAACAACTGTCTTAACTTTTCCCATCCATGAAGCAGCAATATCAATGCCTTCGGCTACAGCAGATACACGTAGTCCTGTAATAAAGAGTTCACGTGTTAAGATAAGGAAAATAGCCCATGGAGATGCTTCACCCAACATCATAAGACCTAAAAAACCTGCTAGGGTTAGCATTTTATCAGCTAAAGGGTCAAGAATTTTCCCCATGGTAGTGATTTGGTTAAACGTTCTAGCGATGTAGCCATCAAAAAAATCTGTAGCACTGGCTAATACAAAGATAAAAGCAGCGGTATAGTTCAACCATGATGGGTGTATACCCTCAAATATAGCAGCATCTTGATTGACCAAGAGCATGAACATAACAGGTGCTAGGAGAAGGCGTATAAAGGCTAGGATATTGGGGATATTGACGATTTTGTTATTTTGCAAAAGGTTTCCTTTGTAGGGACAACGCCCCCGTGCTTGTCCGTATCTGAATAATCTATAATGTATCTATATGGAAACAATGGACAACCACAGGGGGATTGTCCCTACGGGTTTAACGGAAAGTTGTCCCACCATCAACCACAAGTGTTTGACCTGTAATCCAAGAGGCTTCATCGGTACATAAGAAGTAGACAGAACCAGCGATATCTTCAGGGCTTCCCATTCGGTTGACAGCTGAACGTTTAACAGTCTCTGCTTTCACCTCTTCATAGTTGGTAAAGGCTTTAAGTGCATCGGTATCGATTGGTCCACCAGATACTGCATTTACACGGATTCCCATCTCACCAAGCTCAACCGCAGCATAACGGCTCATCGCTTCAACAGCAGCTTTGTTGGTTCCATGACCTGCATAGTTATCGATGTAGATGAGGTTACCTGTTGAACTCATGGTAACGATACTTCCACCACCAACTTTCTCCATACGTTTTGCAGCTTCTTGAGAACCTACTACAAAAGCATTAACGGTTGCGGTATAGATATTATTTAACCCTCTTGGTTTTAGACGCATAAATTTACCATAACCACCTACAACAGGACGACCATAAATCATTGCATTGCTTACAAAGAAGTCGATTCTATCAAAATCTTCATCGATGGCTTTAAAGAGAGGTTTAAACTCATCAGGCTCTAAAATATTAAGTGGATAAGCTTTGGCTTTAATGCTATATTTACTCTCAAGCTCAGTAGCTATCTGGTTTGCTACCTCTTCATTGCTGTTATATGTAAAAGCAACATTAACACCTTCACTTGCGAACTTCTCAGCAATAGCTTTCCCAATACCTTTAGTCGCACCTGTAACTACAACTGTTTTACCTCTGTTATTTGACATCTATTTTGCTCCTACAATATTATAGTTTTTCATTACTTCTTCAATTTTGTTCATGTTTTCACTACTTGGTGCTACCAGTGGAAGTCTGTACTCAAGGGTATCTATAAGTCCAGCAATATACATGGCTGCTTTAATTGGAATAGGGTTACTCTCACAGAACAATACTTTGTTAATAGGATAGAGTTCATCATTAATCGCTTTAGAGGTTTTAAAGTCCCCTTTAAGTGCAGCTTGAACGAGTTTACTTTTCATATCTGGTAGAAGGTTTGAGGTTACTGAGGTGACCCCTTTCCCACCATTGGCTAAAATAGGGTAATCAATAGCATCATCACCAGAAAAAACATATAAATTAGGTTGTTTAGATAAAAGTTCAACCGTTCGTTCAATAGAACCCGTTGCCTCTTTAATTCCATAGATATTAGGTACATCATTAAAAAGTCTACATACTGTATCAGCAGAGATATCAACACCTGTTCTTCCTGGAACATTGTAAAGCATAAATGGAAGTTCTACCGATTTTGCAATGGCTTTATAGTGCTGGTAGAGTCCCTCTTGACTTGGCTTGTTATAATATGGACTAACAGAGAAGATAGCATCAACACCACATGCTTCTGCATGTCTTGCGATATCTATCGCTTCATGGGTAGCATTGCTTCCTGCTCCTGCTAGAACTTTTGTGTCTGTTCCTTTACAAACTTCAACAGCAATCTCAATACATCTTTTATGCTCTTCATGGCTTAGTGTTGCACTCTCTCCTGTGGTTCCTACAGGACAAACAGCATTGATTCCATTATCAATTTGTCTTTGAATTAGTCTTCCAAAAGTTGCTTCATCTAGGGTACCATTTTTAAATGGTGTAATCAGTGCCGTAGTTGCACCTGTAATTAGTTCGCTCATTTACTCTTCCTAAGTATAATTGTAGTTGCTAGGTCATTGTTGAAATATTTTTTTGCTACAGCAGTGACCATTTCTGGCGTAATTTTATCTAAATTCTCTTCATATTCAAGTAAAGGTTTTAGGTTCCCCCGAACGAGGTAGCTTCCATAAAGTGAGTTCACACTTGATGAGCTCTCTAGTGAGTAGATAAAGTCTGCTTTGGTATTGATTTTTACTTTTTCAAGCTCCTCTTGACTCA
>JAHZJZ010000084.1 GCA_022600655.1 Campylobacterota bacterium
ACAGCAATGCTAAAAGAGAAGAAGTTAGAACTTTTTACACTTAAAGCAAAGCAGAAAACAATGCAGCTTACTAATACAAGTGAGCTAAGAGTAGCGAAAAAAGATCTCGCTAGAATACAAACAGCTATCACAGCTGCTCAGTCGAAGTAAGGGGTTAGCGTATGCCAAAAAGACAAATAACCGGTACTGTGATTAAAATAGCAGGTGAGAAGACAGCTACAGTTGTAGTTGAAAGAAAAGTTCTTCACCCACGATATCACAAAACTGTTAAAAGATTTAAAAAATATCTTATCCATGATGAGAAGGGTGAGGCAAAAGTTGGAGATACTGTATCTGCTATTGAGTGTAGACCAATGTCAAAAACAAAAAGCTTTAGACTTTTAGAGATTCTAAAGGTAGGTGAAGAGTAATGATCCAAGGTTTTACAAGATTAAATGTTGCTGATAACAGTGGTGCTAAAGAGATTATGTGTATCAAGGTTCTTGGTGGATCTAAGAGAAGATACGCTTCAGTAGGTGACGTTATCGTTGCTTCTGTTAAAAAAGCACTTCCAACAGGTAAAGTTAAAAGAGGTAAAGTAGTTAAAGCGGTTGTTGTAAGAACTCACAAAGAGATTCAGAGAGAAAATGGTTCTTTAATCAGATTCGACGATAACGCTGCTGTAATTATTGATGATAAAAAAGCACCAATTGGTACACGTATTTTTGGTCCTGTAGCTAGAGAGACTAGATATGCAGGATTTATGAAAATCGTATCATTGGCACCGGAGGTATGGTAATGGCGAACAAGAAGTTCAAAGTAAAAAAAGGTGATCAAGTTATGATTATCGCTGGTGACGATAAAGGTAAAACTGGTGAAGTACTTAAAGTATTAACTAAGAATGATGCTGTAATCGTTGCAGGTTGTAAACTTGCTAAAAAAGCTGTAAAGCCAAGTGAAGAGAATAAAGATGGTGGTTTCGAAAATAAAGAGATGCCTATCCATATTTCTAATGTAAAAAAAGTAGAGGCGTAATCTTATGAGTAGAATGAAGCAAAAGTACAATGACATCGTACCTGCACTTAGAGAAGAGTGTGGGATTAAAAATGCGATGCAGACACCTAAGCTTGAGAAAATCGTAATCTCTGTTGGTGCTGGTGAAGAGGGTAAAGATAACAAACTTATCCAAAATATGGCAGATACTATCTCTCTAATCGCTGGTCAAAAAGCTGTTATTGTTGATGCTAAAAAATCAGTTGCTGGTTTTAAAGCAAGAGAAGGGGCTCCAAGTGGTATTAAAGTAACACTTAGAGGTGCAAATATGTATAACTTCTTTGATAAACTAGTATCAATTGCTCTTCCAAGAGTAAAAGATTTTAGAGGTACACCAAGAAAAGGTTTTGATGGAAGAGGTAACTATAACTTCGGTCTTCAAGAGCAACTTATGTTCCCAGAGGTTGTTTTTGATAACATTATCAAAACTCACGGTATGAACATCACAATCGTAACGAGCAGTGACAACGATAAAGAGGCATTTGTTCTTTTAGAGAAACTTGGCATGCCTTTTGCTAAAGGAAAGAACTAATGGCTAAGAAATCAATGATTGCTAAGCAGAAGAGACCTGCTAAATTCTCATCAAGAGCATACACAAGATGTAGCATTTGTGGTAGACCACACTCAGTTTATAGAGACTTTGGTGTGTGCCGTATCTGTTTAAGAAAAATGGCTAACGAGGGTTTAATCCCTGGTATGAAAAAATCAAGCTGGTAAGGAGAAGTAAAAGATGATGACAGATATAATTGCAGACTCTCTTACTCGAATAAGAAATGCTGCACAAAGAAGATTAGATGTAACAACACTTCTTCACTCAAAAACAATTGAGGCAACTGTTTCTATTTTAGTAGATAAGGGTTACCTTGAGAGTTACAAAGTAAAAGAAGATGGAAATAAGAAGACAATTAAAGTTGTACTAAAGTATGATGATAACGGTCACAGTGTAATCAATGAACTTAAGAAAATTTCTAAGCCTGGTAGACGTGTTTACCAAGCTTCAGCAGATATCAGAAGTTTTAAAAATGGTTACGGAACACTAGTAGTATCTACCAACAAAGGTGTACTTGCAAATGATGAAGCATTTAAGCAAGGTGTTGGTGGTGAAGTAATCTGTAGTATTTGGTAAGGGATAGATATGTCAAGAATAGGAAAAAGACCAGTAACTGTTGCAAGTGGTATTGAGGTATCACTCGATGGTACGACTCTTGTTGCTAAAAAAGGCAAACTTGAGAAGAGACTTGAAACTTATGGAAGAGTTGATATTAATATCGACGGTTCAGAAGTAACATTTTCAAGAGTAGGTGAAGATAAAGAGAGCGCAGCTTTCTGGGGAACTTACAGAGCGTTGTTTAACAACATCATTATTGGTCTTGATAAAGGTTTTGCTAAATCTTTAGAGATCAATGGTGTTGGTTATAGAGCTGCTGTTCAAGGTAAAGTACTTAATCTTCAACTTGGATTCTCTCATGATATTAATTTTGATATCCCTGAAGGTGTAGAGATTAGTGTTGAGAAAAACATTATCAACATCAAGAGTACTGATAAGCAGACTGTTGGACAAGTTGCAGCTGAGATTAGAAGCTTTAGACCACCAGAGCCTTACAAAGGTAAAGGGGTTAAGTATACTGATGAGACTATCATTAGAAAAGCTGGTAAAGCAGCTGGTAAGTAGGAGTAGTAGATGTTAAAAAGTATTCAAAGAAGAAAAAACAAACTTCGAACACAACGTAAGCTAAGAGTTAGAGGTAAAATTTCAGGAACAGAAGCTCTTCCAAGAGTAACAGTTTTCAGATCGAACAAGCACTTTTATGCTCAAGCAATTGATGATGTGGCTGGTGTAACATTGGCTGCTGCTGATGGTAAAAAACTTGGTTTAAAAGCAAACAGAGAAGATGTGAAGCAAATCGCTAACACTTTTGCAGATGCTTTAAAAGCTAAAAATATTGATAATGTTGTCTTTGATAGAAATGGTTACCTCTATCATGGTGTAGTAGCATCTTTTGCTGATGCACTTAGAGAAGCTGGTATTAAGTTATAAGGAGACATGATGCAAAATATTGATAGAGAAAAGTTTGAAGAGAGAATTGTAAATATTGGTCGTGTTACTAAAGTTGTAAAGGGTGGTAGACGTTTTAGATTTACTGCTCTTGTGGTTATTGGTGACAAAAATGGTACAATTGGTTATGGTACAGGAAAAGCGAAAGAGGTTCCTGATGCAATCAAAAAAGCTGTTGATGACGCGTTCAAAAGCCTTGTAAAAGTTAATGTTAAGGGTACAACTATTGCTCATGATATTCAACAAAAAACAGGTGCAAGTAGAATTATTCTTAGACCAGCAAGTGAGGGTACAGGTACCATCGCTGGTGGTGCTATGAGACCAGTAATTGAGCTTGCAGGTATCCAAGATGTTATCGCAAAATCATTAGGTTCAAACAATCCTAATAACCTTGTAAGAGCAACTGTTGATGCACTTACAAAGATTAAAGCATAAGGGAGTAGATATGGGTTTACATAATTTACAACCAGCGCCAGGTTCAACTCGTAACAGAAAAAGAGTTGGTCGTGGACAAGGTTCTGGAAATGGTAAAACAGCAGGACGTGGTAACAAAGGTCAGAAGTCTAGATCTGGTTACTCAGAAAAAAGAGGTTTTGAGGGTGGACAGATGCCACTCTACAGAAGAGTTCCAAAAATTGGTTTTACTTCTAGAGTAATCAAACCATACTCTATTAATGTTGATAAAGTTAAAGCAATAGCTGGACTAGACGAGATTACTTTAGAGAGTATCAAATCTGTTCATAAGTTGCAAAGAACTGTAACAAAAGTTAAACTTATTGGTACAGGTGCAAAAGAACTTGCATCTAAAATCAAAGATGAAGCTGTTACAACTAGTGGTAAATAACCATGGGTAATGCTTTAACTCAAAAAATACTTATTACTTTTGGATTTCTATTCGCTTATAGAGTTTTAGCATACGTACCAGTTCCTGGTGTTGACACTGCTGTTATTGCATCATTTTTTGATGCAAACAGTGGTGGTATGTTGGGTATGGCCAACATGTTTTCAGGAAATGC
This sequence comes from Campylobacterota bacterium, assembly GCA_022600655.1. Taxonomy (GTDB): domain Bacteria; phylum Campylobacterota; class Campylobacteria; order Campylobacterales; family Sulfurovaceae; genus UBA1140. The sequence continues at coordinate 4,105 of JAHZJZ010000084.1, forward strand.
TATTGAGCGACTTAGTATTATCTCCTTAGGTATTATGCCTTACATTACTGCTTCTATCGTTATGGAACTTCTTGCAGCAACTTTCCCTACTATTGGTCAAATGAAAAAAGAGCGTGACGGGATGCAGAAGTATATGCAAATCATTCGTTATGCAACTATCTTTATTACTATTGTTCAAGCTATTGGTGTCTCTATGGGACTTCAGGGTATGACAGGAAGCAATGGTCAAAGTGCTGTTATGATTGATCCAATGATGTTTACACTGATTACTACGGTTTCTATGGTGACGGGTACAATGTTATTGATGTGGATTGGTGAGCGTATTACACAGAGTGGTATTGGTAATGGTATTTCGTTAATCATCTTTGCTGGTATTGTTTCAGGAATTCCTGCTGCAATTTCAAACACTATTGATGGTGTAAATACAGGTGAGCTGAATTTCTTAGCTGTCCTAGTAATGGCAGCGATTATCTTGTTAACTATTTTTGTAATTATCTATATTGAACTTGGAGAGAGAAGGGTTCCTATCTCATACTCAAGAAAAACAATTATGCAAAATCAAGATAAAAAAGTGATGAACTACATTCCGATTAAAGTAAACCTAGCAGGTGTTATTCCTCCTATTTTTGCATCGGCTGTATTAATGTTCCCTCTGACCATGTTACAAAGTAGTACCAATGAGATTGCTTTAGGTGTGGCTGATGCACTAACACCAGGTGGTATTGTCTTTAACTTAGTAACATTTATTTTGGTAGTATTCTTTGCATTTTTCTATGCATCAATTGTATTTAATGCGAAAGATATTGCTGATAACTTGAAAAGACAAGGTGGGTTTATTCCAGGGGTACGACCAGGAGAACACACTAAAGAGAAAATCAATGAAATCGCAAGTAACTTGACAGGTTCAGGTGCTTTCTATCTTGCTGCTATCTCTACCGTTCCATTTATGTTGATTTCAGCTATTGGGGCATCATTCTTCTTCGGGGGAGTTGCCGTTCTTATTGTGGTTCAAGTCGCACTTGATACCATGAGAAAAATTGAAGCTCAAATCTATATGAACAAATATGAAACATTAGGATCAGTAGGTCTCTAATGGCGATTGCACTTCGTAAACCAGACGAATTGACCAAGCTCAAAGTAGCTGGGTCAATCGTTGGAAAAACATTAAAATATCTTCAAGAAAATATCACTGTTGGAATGACGCTAAAAGAGATTGATGCGATGGGTGAGGCTTTTATCCGTGAGCATGGTGCTGAACCATCTTTTAAAGGTCTTTATGGGTTTACTGGTTCTGTGTGTACTTCACTTAATGAGGTCTGTATACATGGTGTACCGAGTGACCAAAAGATAGAAGAGGGTGATATACTTGGTTTAGACTTAGGAACAAAAATTGATGGGTATTTTGGTGATGCAGCCATTACCATGCCTATTGGTCAAATTTCTAAAGAGGATGAGGCACTAATTGCATGTTCAAAAGATGCTCTCTATCATGCGATAGAGAATATTGAAGTAGGTATGCGATTTAAAGAGATATCTGCTCTTTTGGAGTCATTTATTACTGGTAGAGGTTATGTTCCCTTACGTGACTTTTGTGGACACGGTATTGGTACTAAGCCACATGATGAACCTAATATCCCTAACTATTTGGAAGGTAAAGCCAAACAGGGACCAAAGGTGAAAAATGGTATGGTTTTCTGTTTAGAACCTATGGTTTGTCAGAAAGGGAGTAAGCCAGTTATCCTTGAGGATAAATGGTCAGTGGTTAGTGAAGATGGCTTAAGAGCCTCACACTATGAACATACAGTAGCGATTATTGATAACAAAGCAGTAATCCTAACAGAAGCGTAATTTTACAAAGGAGAATTAACAATGGCTAAAGATGATGTAATTGAAATTGATGGTAAAGTAGTTGAAGCATTACCAAATGCAACATTTAGAGTTGAACTTGAA
>JAHZJZ010000085.1 GCA_022600655.1 Campylobacterota bacterium
CTAAGCGATTACACTCTTACAATGACTATATCGCTCCGATTCAAAAAGAATTATTATGGTGGCAGAATCATTTTAGAGATTCTGCTTAGTTCTTTGTACCATATTGGGTTGACAGATCAGGTTTTAGATTTACCCCTTTTCTCTCTTTTGGGTTTTCTTCTTTTCTCACAAAATCAAAAAAATATACCTCAAAAACATAACATAAAAAATACTTATTAGTATAATCAATAAATTATACTAATAAATTTTAATTACTTGGAAATACAGGAATATGTAAAAAGATGAAAAAGTAGTAAAAAGAGGTGTTTTTGATGCTTTAATGTAACCTATTCTTTACTTAAGGCTTACAAATGATTATTTTATGGGGTTTGAAGATGGTGCGGATGAGAGGACTCGAACCTCCACGCCGTGAAGCACTAGATCCTAAGTCTAGCGTGTATACCAATTTCACCACATCCGCACATAACAATAAAAGTGGTACACCCGTCAGGATTCGAACCTGAGACCGCCCGCTTAGAAGGCGGGTGCTCTATCCAGCTGAGCTACGAGTGCAACTAAAAAACATAATAAAACAATATGGTACGCCAGAGAGGACTCGAACCCCTAACCCTCAGATCCGAAGTCTGATGCTCTATCCAGTTGAGCCACTAGCGCTTCTTCTTTATTGGGTAGTTACCTACATTTGACCAATGGGGTAGGCGACGGGGCTCGAACCCGCGACAACCTGTGCCACAAACAGGTGCTCTACCAACTGAACTACGCCTACCATTAATTACTGTATTATTACATTAAAATTTTAAATATCTAAGTGGTCGGAGTGAAAGGACTCGAACCTTCGACCCCCTGGTCCCAAACCAGGTGCGCTACCAGACTGCGCTACACTCCGTAATTTTACCTTTTAAAATCAGATACATCTGAAAAAGGAGTGCAATTATATTCAAAAAAGTCTTTATTGTCAAGAGATTTTATACTTTTTTTTTAAATTTTATATTTACACTGTTAAAGTCTTTGTTCTCCTACTTTAACTATCTCTATTTTTTTATCTCCCTCATCTCGATAAATAGAGACTATTCCTTCATCATAACCATAATATAACGCACTACTACTACTTTTTGTTTGACAGTTGATTTGTATCACATTATAAAACTCAACCGTTTGAATAGTAATAGTTCGATAAAATGTTTCAACAGAACATGATTGAATTGATGGAGCTTGAAAAACATTTATATCACCACTTTTAACGTATCTTTGAACTTGTACTATTTCACCATCTGACTCTTCCACTTTAATTGAGTTTTCATTAAGCACAAGTGTTGTAACTTCACCACTACTCTCTCGCTCCACAACACCAGACTCAATAATTCTACTGGTTTCAAAAAAATAATCTACTCTATTACCATTCTCATATATATCATACTCTATTTCATAACTATTTGATGGGGTCATATATTCCCATAAATCATAAACAGTTGAACTGTCATGTACACTATTAGTATCTTCAGTATTGGTTCCACATCCTCCTAAGAAAAAAACCAATGCTACTAAAATTATCAACTTTAATTGTTTCATTCTGAATCCTTCTACATTTACATCTAAAACTATACTATAAAAGGATTGTGTTGAAGTTGTGAAATCTACCTTCGTCTATAGGATAGTGCCTCCAATAGATGTATTTTTTCAATTCCTACTGATGAACCAAGATCTGCTATGGTACGAGCTACTTTTTTAATACTGCTTATACTTCTATGTGAAAGTCCAAAACGTTCTATACCTGAGATTAAAATCTTCTGGGCATCTGCAGAGAGCTGACAAAACTTTTCAACTTCATCTTCATTTAGTTTACCATTCAGACGCCCTTGCCCACGCTTTTTTTGTACTATAAACGCTTGATTAACCATACTTTTCAAATCTTTTGAGGTAATATCATGCTTATCATTAGCACTAATCTCTTGCATCGTTACAAAGAGGTCTATACGGTCTAAAAAAGGGTCAGAGAGTCTATTTTTATAACGTTTAATCTCTTGTTCACTACAACGACACGCTTTTCGTTTTGATAACAAGTTACCACAAGGGCAAGGGTTCATTGCTGCTACAAACATAATGTCAGCTTCATACTCTACTTTTGAATTTACTCTGGATATATTTACCCGCCTATCTTGCAGTGGTTCACGCAGTGCCTCTAAAATATTTTTAGAAAAATGAGGTAACTCATCAAAAAATAGCACTCCTTTATGGGCTAAAGCAACCTCACCTATACGTGCGTGAGAAGAGCCTCCTCCAAAAATAGAGGCAGATGTGGCTGTATGGTGAGGGGAACGCATAGGTCGTTTAGCTAAAAAATCAGGTGTTACCCCATCTAAAAACTGATGTTTGGCTATGGAAAGCATCTCTTCTTCAAGAAGAGGAGGTAAAATATCTTTCAGACGTTTAGCAATCATACTTTTACCACATCCAGGGTTACCCTCCATCATAAAGTTATGCATACCTGCGGCTGCAATAAGTGCTGCTCTTTTAGCGATACCTTGACCTTTTATATCTAAAAAATCTGAATCAACATTACCTTCATCATAATAGGTTTTATTAGCTATATTTAATGCCTTAGATTGATAAGAAAACTCCTGTGTAGAGGCTTGATAGGATTTACTTTTTAACAACGTTATTGCCTCAGCTAAAGTCTCCACAGCAATAAACTCCACACCAGCTATATGACTCAAATGTTTCATCGCTATCTTTGGTACAATGGCTCGTTTCAACAGACCTTGCTCTTTTAATGATAAGATAATAGGAAAAAGAGTTGAACTAGATTTTACCCGTCCATCTAATCCAAGCTCTCCAAAAACAAAAAGATTCTCCTCCTCAACACTCTCTTTATGCAGTGCGACAAGCAATGCCATAGAGAGATCAAAATGGGTTCCATGCTTTTTAATATCACTGGGGCTTAAATTAATCGTTATTTTTAGTGGAGGAAATTTAAATCCATTGATTAGAAGTGAAGACTTTACACGCTCTTTTGCCTCTTGTATATCACTACTCACTAATCCAACTACAGCAAAACCTGGTAAACCTTTGGTAAAGGTGGCTTCTACCTCAATAGGTTTGGCACTTAAACCATCAAGTGTGGCAGAGAGTAGTCTATTGACAATCACCTCATTTTTGGATTTGTTACTTTTGGGTGGAAGATTACCACTATGATTATTTTGGCTCATGGTGATATTATCACATAAAAAAATTAATTATGTTAAAAATATGTCAAATTGTCATATTTTTTAGATACTGTTTATTATGGAAGTATAAAAATAGGCGTACCATTAGTGGTTTGATTCCAAACCTCTTCCATATCTTCATTACTCATCGCTATACACCCCTCTGTCCAATCCAATAACATTGGCATCCAGTCACCTATAGGTGAGAGTCCCCAATCATTAGGTGTACCATGTATCATAATCATCCCACCTGCAGGGTATCCTATCTCTTTAGCATTGGCTTTATCTTTTTCATTAGGGTAAGAGATATGAATCGACTTGTTGTAAGTTTTACTTGCTTGTCTCCAATCTAATAGATAAATACCCTCTGGAGTCTTCATATCTCCCTCTATCTCTTTATGCCCTTTAGGCATAATTCCCAATGAGATATGATACCGTTTATAGATAGAACCTCCTTGTGAGAGGTAGAGCATTCGTGTTGATTTTTTAACAATGACTTTATCGGCCATCTGCATCACACCATTGGCTTGAAGAGCAAAAGAGAGTAGAAAAACTAGAGAGAAAAGACGAAACATCGGTATACCTTATTATAAATATTCAGATAAAATTATATTTTTAATTTTATCACATTCCTCCTGAAGAGCCTTCAAATCTCCACTATTATTAA
>JAHZJZ010000086.1 GCA_022600655.1 Campylobacterota bacterium
AGATTTATATCACTTACATGATCAACAATTTTTCTATTTGTCTCTTCTGGTACTCTTTGATCAAAACATCTGTTGCCTGCTTCCATATGAAAAATAGGAATCTTTCTCTTTTTTGCAGGAATTGCACATAAACAACTATTTGTATCACCTAATACTAAAAATGCATCAGGTTTTTCACTTTCTAAAATTGGATCTATTTTGATAAGTATATTTCCTATCGTCTCTGTTGGAGAACCTAGTGCAGCATTTAAAAAGTGATCAGGTTTTCGAATGTTAAAGTCATTAAAAAAAACCTCGTTGAGTTCATAATCATAGTTTTGCCCAGTGTGAACAAGGATATGGTCAATTGCTTCAGATTGTTCCAACTTACTAATCACAGCAGAAAGCCTAATGATCTCTGGTCTCGTTCCAACAACAGTCATTACTTTTAATTTCTTCATTTTACACCTCTAAAAAATATGTATCAGGATTATCTCTATCAAAAACTTCATTCGCCCAAATCAGAAGTACCATCTCAGTATCACCGGTATTTGTAATATCATGCGTATATCCAGGGATCATCTCAACTACTTCCATCTTTTTATCACTTACATTGTATTCAATAACTTCATCACCATGAATCTGTCTAAGCTTGATACTTGCTTCCCCTTTAATAACTAAAAACTTCTCATTTTTTGTATTATGGTAGTGATTTCCACGAGTGATACCTGGGGCAGTGGTAGAGATGGAGAACTGTCCACTATCAAGTGTTTTCAAAACTTCATAAAAAGTCCCTCTCTCATCCTGATACCCTTTAATCTCATATGAAAAACTATCCGTTGGCAAGAAGCTAAGATAAGTGCCATACAGTGCTCTCTCAAACCCTCCACCAACTCTAGGCGTTATCAATGTTTCTCTACTCTCTTTAAAAGCATATAAAAGGTCTGAAATCTCACCTAAACTCTTGTGGTAAGTGACACCTACTTTACAATCAAGGTTTGTAACAGGATTATCCAAATGTTTTACAAAACTCTCTACAACATCATCAATATAGACAAGATCAAGCACTACTGAAGGATCGTTTATTTGTAGAGGAATATCTCGAGAGATATTGTAGCACCATGTTGCAATGACTGTATTATAGTTTGGTTTACTCCATTTCCCAAACACATTTGGCAATCTGTATATAAAGATAGCAGCACCAGTTTCATCAGCATAAGATTTTAAGATATCTTCCCCTGCAAGTTTACTTTTACCATAGTCGTTATCTCTTTCTACTTGCGTAGAAGAAGTCATTAAAATTGGTATATTTTTACCACTCTTCTTAACTATTTGTATCAACTTTTCAGTGAAACCATAATTTCCTTCATAAAACTCTTTGGGGTCTTGAGGTCTATTGATTCCTGCTAAATGAAAAATAAAATCAATACCTACTACATCTTTCTCTAATTTTTCAACTGAAGATGTTTTATCAAATGTAAAGACCTCTACATTTTCAATACGAGAAAGGCTCTCTATGAGATTTTTTCCTATGAAACCATTACTTCCTGTAACTAATATTTTCATAATCTAAACAACACCAAATTCTTTAAGATCATCTTGGATCTCACGAAGACTTAACAGCATCCCTTTAAGCTCTTCTTCATTTAAGCTGTATGTATTATCAGAGTTATACTCTTTATCATCGACTACAACTTCACCTTCTTCTACAAACTGTCCATAGTTAAGGTCTCTTGTATCAGGAAGAACCTTGAAGTAGTTATCCATATCAACTGATTTCACCTTCTCTTCACTGGTTAAAAGTGTTTCATACTTTTTCTCACCATGTCTAATTCCAATAATTTTAATAGGGTAATCGGGTCTCCCAAAAAGCTTTCTCAGTGTATCAGCAAGAAGTTCTATCGTAGCAGCTGGGGATTTCTGCACAAATATATCACCATTTGAACCATTATTAAATGCAAAAAGTACTAACTCTACTGCTTCATCAAGACTCATCATAAATCGTGTCATATCAGGATCTGTAATCGTGATCTCTTGTCCTTGCCTGATTTGGTCGATAAATAGAGGTATCACTGAACCACGAGATGCCATAACATTACCATATCTTGTACAACAAATAGTAGTTTTTTCACCATCAAGATTTCTTGATTTGGCAACAGCTACCTTTTCCATCATAGCTTTGGATATACCCATCGCATTAATCGGGTAGGCTGCCTTATCTGTACTTAATACAATCACCTTTTTGACACCTGCATCAATACAAGTATCCAAAATATTTGCCGTACCAATAACATTTGTCTGCACTGCCTGCATAGGATAAAACTCACAAGATGGAACCTGCTTAAGAGCTGCCGCATGAAAAACATAATCAACACCTCTCATAGCATCTTTTATTGAGTTTTTATCTCTAACGTCACCAAGGTAAAACTTTAACTTTGGGTTATTATATGCCTTACGCATGTCATCCTGCTTCTTTTCATCGCGGGAAAAGATACGAATCTCTTTAATATCTGTATCGAGGAAACGTCTTAAAACTGCATTTCCAAAAGAACCTGTTCCACCTGTGATTAGAAGTATTTTATTATTAAACATTTTTTTGACCTTTATTAAATAAAAACATACAATTTTTACTTATATTTTATCTAAAATACTATTAATTTCATTTATTAATTTTTTCTGTGCTACTCCTTTATACCATAAAACTTGAAC
>JAHZJZ010000087.1 GCA_022600655.1 Campylobacterota bacterium
AAAGTTTTTAAACATATTTTAAACTTAAAATGGGGACTGTTTTGCGACTAATACTACTACTAACTCTACTATTTACTACTCTTTGGTCATCACTTTTAGATGATAACCTACAACAAAATTTACAAAATGAATCTAATTCTGTTAAATCACTCTATGGTATGAATGCCAATAAACCTTTATGGGTTGGACATGCTAAAAATTTTCATACATTAATGGATGCTTTACAAAACCCCTATTATAACTATAAACATAAGCCATTTTATAGGGAGACTGTAAATCAATATAGTTTTCTTTTACATAATGATATGGATATCAATGCCAATAGCCAAGAGCTTTCTAAACTTGATATTGCTTTGAGTAAAAGTTATATAGCTCTAGCAAATTTCATTGTTCAGAGTGATGTTGATTGGGATAAAGTTAACAGTAAAATTACTGCACTAAAAGAGTCAAAAGACATTAGTGCCAACTGGGAAATGGTTCGAAAAGCACCCCCATCAACTTCCCAACTTTTCAGTGCATTGGTTAACCAAAGTATTAATAAACTGTTCAAATCGTTAACACCTCTTCAAAATAGACATCAAGCGTTAATTAATGCATTGCAGACTTATCAAAATATGAAAGATATTCCTAAAGTAGGCTATGGTGGAGATCTTAAATATGGTGACACTGATGCACGTATTATAGAGATTAAAGAGCGTCTTGCTATGAGTGGTGACTTTCCAAGACAAGCATTTTACAGTGATCAGTTTGGTGATAAACTCAAGCGAGCACTTTATCAATATAAAGATCGTTTTAACTTAGAGCAAAATGGTCTTATTGACAAAGTTACCATTTACTATTTTAATAAACCCAAAAATCCTAAAATAGAGAGCATTATCACCAATCTTGATAAACTCAAAGTCTTTCCTAATAAGTTTCCTGATGAAGTGATTATGATTAATATTCCTGACTTCAATATGGACTACTATAAAAATGGTTACTCAACACTTACCATGAATACCGTTGTAGGAAGAGCTGAGAGACCAACCCCAATCTTTGCAACCAATATGACACATATCGTTCTGAATCCAACTTGGAATATTCCTGAGAATTTAGTGCGACGAGATTTAATTACTGCACTTAAAGAGAATCCAAACTACTTAAAAGAGCATAACATGCATGTGTTTAAAGGGTGGAATGGCAAGAGTAAGGAGATTGTAGACTTTGATTATAAGAAACTGCTTCCTTATGAGGATAAAAGTAAAGGACATATTCCCTATCGTTTTGTTCAGTACCCAGGTGATGACAATGCCTTAGGACGTATAAAATTCATGTTCCCCAATAAATACTCTGTCTATCTTCACGACACCGACAATAAGGATCTATTAAACCGACGATATCGTATCTATAGCTCAGGGTGTATGCGTTTACAAAACCCATTTAGGCTTGTCGATGCCTTGAAGCCAAAATTTAAGGCTAGTGAAGCGAGTAAGGTTCAACAGTACCTAGAGAGTGAAAAGACCGTTACCATGCGTTTAAAGAAGAATCTTCCTGTACAAACCACTTACTTTACCGTCTTTAAGCGTAATGGTTTGACCTATTTTAGAAAAGATATCTATGGCTATGATAAATTCATACAAGAATCACTCAATACAGATAACAGTCACCACCAAGCAAGTCTCTATTGATCCTTCCAGATTACTATCTTACATACTAAGGTTTCCTCTCCTTAGTATTTTATCTCTTATCTCTCTCTATTCGCTTTCTCTAGCTTAATACGTTGTGCATGAGTTATGGCTATCGCCATCGCATCAGTTATATCAAAAGGTTTAATCTCTTTTTTTAAATTTAAAAGACGCTTAACCATAAAAGCTACTTGCTCTTTTGTTGCTTTTCCATTTCCAGTAATGGCTTTTTTAACTTGAAGAGGGGTATACTCATCATAATTTCCAACAGATAAAAGTATTTTTAAACTTAAGGCTCCACGGAACTGTGCTAACTTCAGTACTGTCTTAGGATTGTGTGCATAGAAAATATCTTCAATTGCCACTTCTTCGATAGTATGAGCTGATAAAATTACATCTAATCCCTTAGTTAATTCTAATATTTGTTCTTTTAAAATATTTTTTTTAAATTTAAGTAAACCAGCTTCTATTAAAGTATACTTTTCACTCTTTATTTCAAGTATACAATAGCCTAAGTTTCGGGTTCCAGGATCAATACCTAATATTTTCATTCACACCTTTATTCACAGTGTGAAAAAACTCTTCACTACTGTTTTCATACCCATATTTTAGCCAATTTTTGATAATATACAAAGAGTTATTCACATTAAGAATTGGAATTATATGGGTATTGGAAACAAAGTATTAAAAAAACTTCAGCAAGAGATAAGTAATAAAGAGTGGGAACGCTATATTAAGCCACTGCAATACGATGAAAAAGGTTCTAGAAGTAATATTGCTCAGTTTTATGCTCCCAACATGCTTATTGCTAAATGGATTAAAACCAAATATGATAAAAAAATAGCCCATCTATTTGAACTCGAAAGTGGCATTAGACCGAAAGTTGTTATCGCAGTCTCATCCAATAAGAGTGTCAGTAGTACCAAAACCAATACCATAGTTGAACCTGAGTTAAAAAGTTATGGAAAAAGTACCATTCTTAACCCCTCATTTACCTTTGAGAGCTTTATTATAGGAGACTCTAACCAGTTTGCTTATACCACTGCCAAAAGTGTTGCTGAGAAGCCTGGTGCTTTATATAACCCTCTATTTTTATATGGTGGTGTTGGATTAGGAAAAACACACCTTATTCAAGCCATAGGTAATCATCAAATCGCTATGGGTAAAAAAGTTATCTATACAACCTTTGAGCAATTCATGAATAAATTTACATCCCATCTACGTTCTCAAACCATGGATAGATTTAGAGAACACTTTAGAGAGTGTGATGTGCTACTTATTGATGATATTCAATTTCTCTCCAGAAAAGAGCAAACCCAAGAGGAGTTTTTTCACACCTTTAATGAACTGCATCAAGCTAAAAAGCAGATAGTTATCACTTCAGATAGACAACCCAATAAAATTGCAGGATTGGTTGATAGACTAAAGAGTCGTTTTGAGTGGGGGCTAATGGCGGATATTCAACCTCCTGGATTAGAGACGAAAATTGCAATTATTCAGAAGAAGTGTGAAATTGATGGTATTCAACTTAACCAAGACATTATTAACTTTATCGCTTCTAATATGGGGAACAACATCCGAGAAATCGAAGGTGCTATTATTAAACTAAACGCTTACAGTGGATTGATGAACCAAGAACTTACTTTAGATTTTGCACAAAATGTTATTAAAGATCAGTTGGCTGAAAAACAATCCAATATTAGTATTGATGATATCGTTAAACTGGTCTCAAAAGAGCTTAATGTTAAACTCTCCGATATCAAATCAAAAAAACGAACTAAAGATGTTGTAAGTGCTAGAAGAATTGCTATCTATTTGGCAAGAAACCTAACCCCAAACTCTATGCCACAAATTGCTGTCTATTTTGGTATGAAAGATCATACTGCTGTTAGTCATGCCATGAAGAAAATTACTGAGATTATAGATAATGATGAGAACTTCAATGTACAACTTGAAGAGTTGTCTAATAAAATAAATTCTAATACATCACAATTTGATTAAAATAAAGATATAATCTCATAAGTGAAAAAATGTGAAAAACTATATGTTATACCTAGCCTGTTTAAAGTAAACAATTTCCGTCTTTAGAAGGGTTTTTCACTTTTTCAATAACAACTACTACTACTGCTACTTATTTAAGTAAATAGAGTACTATATAGGGAGATATGATGAAAATACGTGTTACTAAACAATTGATAGAATCTGTATTAATTAACCTTCAGCCTTTTTTAGAAAAAAAAGATGCCAGTCAAATAACTTCACATGTCTACATTGAAGCAAAAAATGATAATTGTATTATTAAAGCCACTGACTCTGAAATTGGTTTACTTATTCAAACTGAAAATGTTATTGTTGAACATGAAGGTACCATAACTGCAAATGGTAAAAAACTACTTGATATTATTCGTATATTAAAAGATGAAGAGATTATACTTGAACAGTTAAATGATAATCTAAATATTAAACAAAATAAATCCAAATTTAAACTCCCTATTTTTAATTCAGAAAATTTTCCAAGCTTTCCAGTTATAGAGAATAAGTCTCAAATCTCTTTAGACTCTATTAATTTAATAAAAGGATTTAAAAATATCTCATCATCTATTGATAACAACAATCCAAAGTTTG
>JAHZJZ010000088.1 GCA_022600655.1 Campylobacterota bacterium
AAAATTTAATAGAGAAGAATATTTAAGCAGATAAAAGCATTAAAGAGAGAGATAAATAGTGAAAATTATGTTTTTTAATAATTTATTTTGTATTTATAAAGTACCATAGCTTATGAAAAAGATAACTTTATTAACACCCCTATTTTTACTAACACCTCTCTTGGCTGACTTTGAAGGTCACATTCACAATATCGCTCCTAAACTGAAAGAGAAGATGATTCAAAACAACAGTTGGCAAGAGGGTTGTCCTGTCCATACGCGTGATTTACGCTATCTCCGTTTGACCTATATAGATTTTGATAACATTGATCAAGTAGGTGAGTTGATTGTACATAAAGATATTGCTCAAGAGACACTGGAGATTATGAGCAAACTTTATGAGATTGGTTACCCCATCTATCAGATGCGACTTATTAGTGAATACAAAGGCAACGACTGGCAATCTATAGAGGCAGATAATACTTCGGCATTTAACTGTCGAAAAGCCACAGGCTCTAAAAAATGGTCAAAACACGCTTATGGAAAAGCGATAGATATCAACCCTATTGAAAACCCATATATCTCAAGAAAAGGGAAAATCTCACATAAAGCCTCACTTAAATATAGAAAACGTGTTCATAAAGAGGACAGTATGGCTGACAGGGCTGTACTACTAAAAAATGATGAAGCAACTAAAATTTTTAAAAGTTATGGATTCTCTTGGGGTGGAGATTGGCGATATACTAAGGACTATCAGCATTTTGCAAAGTAGCGTGGGCATTTTTGCCCACGATAAACTATAATAAACTATCTTTCGTGGGCAGGAATGCCCACGCTACAGAGGGCTTTGAGAAAAAAATCTCTCAGCTACTTCTCTCATCTCTTTTGGTTCTTCAACTCTGTTGACTAAATCACGAAAGGCAGAAGCACCTTGATAACCAGTTTTCGAGTAGGTATGAAGGTGTTTTCTAAACATAACGGCTCCATATTGTCCATAGTGGTTTATCATCTGGTCAAAGTGTTCTAAGACTACCTCTTTGATAAGCTCAGGTGTAACTTCGGCACTACTTGTACCATTTAAGTATGATTTCATCACTTGGAAAATCCATGGTTTTCCTACAGCTCCTCGTCCTACCATCACACCATCAGCACCTGTGTAGTCTAAAACCCATTTGGCTTTTTCTGGTGTAGTAATGTCTCCGTTGGCAATAACAGGAATAGATACAGACTCTTTAATGGCTCTAATGGCATCATAATCAACAGGAGCCTTATATCGACCACTTCTTGTTCGTCCATGTACTGCGATGAAGTCTGCACCGTTCTTTTCACACACTTTGGCTATCTCAACAGGGTTTTTCTCATCAAAACCTATACGAATCTTGGCTGAGGTATACTCTTTGTTGGAGTACTTTTTTATGGTACGAATGGTCTCACCCATTTTATCTAAGTCAGTAAGAAGGGAGCTACCTTGAAGATTGTTAACCACTTTAGGAGCAGGACAACCACAGTTTAGGTCAATTATATCAACACCATCTTGTTGATTAATAAGTTCAACAGCTTTTTGTATAACTGCTTGGTCTGAACCTGCTATCTGTATGCTGTAGGGGGTCTCTAAGGGATTTTTTTCTAACATTCTAATGGTTCGTTCATTTTGAAAAGCAAGAGCATTGGAGCTAATCATCTCTGAAACGGTAAGGTCAGCCCCAAACTTTTTAACAACGCTACGAAAAGGGAGGTCGGTAAACCCAGCCAGAGGGGCTAGGGCGAAAAGAGGGGTAGAGAAATCGAGTGTAGCCATTAATTAACTATACGTCATTACAGATGTGTTTAATGTTCATTAAGTCTGTAATTTTGTATTTTTTATGCTCTTTCTTCAAATCATATAAGGCTCTAAAACGAATAAACTCATCAGCATCATGCTCATCAAGATAGTCACCAGCTTTTTCAATCATCTCATAATCAAAGAGTAGGTAAAGGTAAGCCGTTTGAGCTTTTGGATACTTAGCGTCATACCCTTTAAAGAGTTTCAAGTTTTCATCAGGGGAGAGCTGTTTTTTAGTAATATTCGCCACAAATAAGAAATCACTACACTTTAACTCTCCACTTAAGTCATTGATGAACTCATCTAAAATAGATTGTGTTAAACCTAAATCATTATCACGTGTTACACGACCAATTAACGTAATGAAGCTCTCTCTATTAAATACCTTGCTATATTTTCTTGCTTTAAAAAAGGTAGCACTGTTAGAAAATTTATGGAGTGCTTTGTTAAACACCTCTTTGTCATATTTATCTTTTTGTTGTAGTACCTCTTCTATAAAGGGTTCATCTTTATCTAAACAGTTAAGATGGTTCTTAATGACTAAAGGGTTGTCATCTGAGAGTACTTTGGCTAACTTTTTCTCTTTGAAGTTAACACATTCACCTTTATCTATTTCAGAGATAATATTTAAAGCACTTTGAATCTTCTCTGAAACACCATCAACAGTTCCATTTACTTTAAGATTAGAGACTTGAAGCAGTGAAGCACTCTCTTTGAGTCGTGGTAGGTTAAATTTATGTGCTTTTGGTTCATTTAAAAGAGACCAATATAGAGCATTGTTTAGGTTATTGCTGTCTTTTTCCCATTTCTTAAACCTGAAAAAGTTTTTAGTACCATAAAACATCATATGAATTACAGATGCTACCATCAACAAAAACATAGGCATAATCACCCATAGTGCAACTGGCAGTGTGACATATACACCATAAAAATTATGACTATACTCATTTGGATTAAAAGTATAGATAAAAATTCCTACCATTGCCATTAATATTATTGATGCCAGAATATACAAACCTAAACGCATAAACACTCCTCTATTTTATTTATGTTCTTTTTCGATAATTTCTCTACAGGTAATACAATATCGAGCAAAGATTTTAACCTTAAGTCTTTCAATATTGATTTCTTCTCCACACATTTCACATGTCCCGTAAAGATTCTCGTTAATTTTACCTAAAGCTAGTTCAATTTCTGCTAATTCCTTAGCTTGTTGGTCTAAAATGGCATTATCTACTGCACGTCCTAGTGACATTGATGCATGGTCACCCTCATCTTTTAGTTCGTTGTTACTCATATCATCCATTTCAGATGAAGTAATATTTAAATTTCTTTTAATTTGAACACTTCTCGCCTCTAATGCTGTCTTAAAAAATTCTATTTGTGTACTATCTAACATATTGTTTATATCTCCTAAATTATTTTTATTTATGATAAGGGTGATTATTTAGAATAGTCAAGCCACGAAACACTTGTTCCATCAATACCACCTTCGCCAGTTTATGTGACAACGTAATTTTACCAAAAGAGATAGACTTTTCACATTTAGTTAAAAAACCCCTCTCAAAGCCGAAAGCTCCACCAATGAAGAAGTTTACAACCCCTCTATCCTTAAGCAAATCTGAAAGCTCATGGCTATCAACCTCACGACTACTAGGGTCTAAAGCTATATTAAATCCCCCTGCTAAATACTTACTAAGTGCAAGAGTATAAGATTTTTGTGAAGCCTCTGTGGAGATATCATGTGCCTTGGTAATCTCTTTGGTAAATATCTCAAAAACCTCTACTTTTGCAAATGGTTTGGCAATTTTTTGATAATGCTCTATCAGAGGTGCATAGAGTTTATCTTTAGATTTTTTATCAATGATATAGATATTAATTTTCATATAAGTCACTGCCTATAACACGATAAGTAATTTGCTCTTCAAATACATCGTTTAGTTTAACCCCACCAATAAGCCCAACAGGGTGTTTTGAATACTTAGCTAACTCTAGGGCTTTTTCTCCCAATACCTTAGCTTCACGTTTGGTATTGGTTCCTCGGTATGCTCCTAAACCAATATAGTCTAAATCTAAACCATTGGCTTCCATAATCTCTTCTTGGTTATGCGTAGAGAGACCCAGTGTTTTAGTTCCTATTTTAGCTCGAATGGCAGTGATGGCTTCACTTAGGTTAGCAGAGAATGCTCTAATGTCCTCTTGCCCTATATGTAGACCATCAGCTTCATCTATAAGTTCTATGGCATCATTAACAATAAGTTGACCTCTGTAGTATGTTTTAATCAGTTGTAAATCTTTTCGTTTCTCTGCTAGAGAGCCTGATTTATTACGATATTGAGCTATGGGAACATTGAGCATTTCGATTTTTTTTGAAAGAAGTTCTAAAGAGAGTCCCCTTTTAAGGAGAACTTCTTTATCAAGTAAGGCATATATCATGGGCTAAGAGGCGTTATCAACCCTTGGATTATCTTTTAAGAAGAGTGTTAGTAAATCAGCGATTGTCTCTTTCATATCATTTCTATCAACAATCATATCAATCAATCCATGTTCAAGTAGAAACTCTGAGCGTTGGAAACCTTCGGGTAAGTCAACCCCAACAGTTTGTTTAATAACCCTTTGCCCTGCAAATCCAATCAATGCACCAGGTTCAGCGATGATGATGTCACCTAACATCGCAAATGATGCAGAGACTCCACCCATGGTTGGGTCTGTTAAGACTGAGATAAATGGTAACCCTTGAAGGTGAAGACGATTGAGAGCAGCTGATGTTTTACTCATCTGTAAAAGTGAGAAAGTACTCTCTTGCATTCTTGCCCCACCACTAGCAGAGACAATAATAAGACCACACTTCTTCTCGATGGCTCTGTTGATAGCACGAACAATTTTTTCGCCCTCAACAGAACCTAAACTCCCTCCCATAAATGAGAAGTCAAAAATGATTACTTCAGCTTCAACACCATTGATGGTACAAGAACCACCCACTACGGATGAAGTTTTTCCTGTTTTTGCTTTGGCTTCATCAAGTCGTTTTTTATAAGATTTTTTATCTATAAATTTTAAGGGGTCAATGGGAGCTAATGTTGCATCATGCTCAACAAAACTACCTTCGTCACAAAGAAACTCTTCTCTTTTTTTAGCGTTTATTCTAAAGTGATTGTTACATTTTGGACAAACATTACACTTTGCCTCAACTTCTTTATAGTACATCAAAGCTAGGCATTTTGGACATTTGATCCAGTTACTCTGCTCTTGTTGTGTATTAGTTTCATTTCCCATCATATTAGAAAAAAGGTTTGCAAAATTCATTTTTATATGCTCCACATGATTTTGATAAAATAATACCATAATCGATATCAATAATGACTAAGTTTTTATATAAAATTAAATTCTAAGTATAGATTCTATGGGCGTGTTGAACTCATGTTTAATCCTAACCAACTTGCCATTCCTCCACGATACCACTTAATCTTTTGAGGAGGATAGCCAAAGGAGAGTAGGGAGTTAATCATCGCTGGAGATTGTCCACACCATGAGGCATTACAAAAAAGAACAATGGTTTTTGCCTTTGAAAAATCATAAGCTTTCTTTGTACCTCTAACCCCTAAGCGTTGAAAAGCCTCTTTGAACTCTTTTTTAAAATGTTTAGGTTTAATGATATATTCAAAAGGAATATTAACAGCAGAAGGGATGGTTCGATACTCAAACCATAGGGGTTTTCTTGTATCAATGAGTAACATATTTTCATCCTCTTGCATCTCTTCGATGAACTCTAGCACCTCTAATTCACCAAATGTCTCAACATCATCATCTATTTTCATGGGTGAGAGCTGTCCAGAAGTGGTTACAAATGTAGATTTGCATACATCGGGAACATCTTTACTGGCATAACCTTCACTCCAAAATGAGTGGTTGGCGATGGGTACCTCTTTGCACCTTCGGTCTAGGTTACGACCAACACTCATCACTTTAGATTTTCCATCATCTGTTTTTATCTCAATATCGATGCTATTAGATTGTAAAAGATTAGCGTCAGCAACTGTGAATGTGCTAAGTAGAATAAATAAAATAGGTTTCAACATCTTGAACTCCTTAAAAATAATTATTCATTCTATATAAAAATAACTTAAACTAATATCAAGAAGCGATAATCATTAGAATTTTAGCAACACCCAAGCCCATAAAGGTTCCAATGATATATCCCATCATTGCCATTAGAACACCAATAGGAATTAACGCTTTGTGATAAGCACCAGCCAGTATAGGTGCAGAAGCCACCCCACCGATATTGGCTAGTGAAGCAACACCCAGTGAGAATAAATCAAGTTTAAAGAGTTTAGCAAATATCACCATAGTAGCCCCATGAATAACAATAATCATAAATCCAGCCATAATATAGAGTGGTGCTTGAGTAAGTTCTGCAAAGTTAGCACGAGAAGCGATAAGTGCAACGATAAGATAGAGCATGATGTTTGCCAAAGGGGAAGCCGAAGCATGACGACTCAATGGGGTCATACCAAAGAGTATACCCGCAACAGTGGCAAAAATAACCATCCATGTAGTTTTGGTTAAAAAATCAGTGGTAGGTAAAAAAGAAGCAATCTGTTGTGAAAGCAGTGATACCATAAGTGCCAATCCTAAAAGCATAAAGAGTGAAGCGAAGTTAATAGATTTTTTACTATTTTCATTGTCTAGTTTAGAGGTAAGCGTCTCTAAAATAGTACCATCAGCTTTTGTCCAGTTATTAAAACGTTTAGCAAAAGGAACCAGAGCTAAGAGTATCATGACCCAGATGGCATAATCTATAGAGTCTATGAGTAGAACATACCCCATTTTAGAATCAGGAAGATTTAAAGCACTCTGAATGGCTACCATATTACCCGTTCCACCCATCCATGAACCACTTAATGCCCCAAAAGCCCTCCATGCTCCCTCTTCAAAAAAGTTATGTAGTAGAGCAAACATGACGATAAACCCTAAAGAGATACTGAGTGATGCTAGAAAAAAAGTCAACAGAATTTTTTTACCCAGTTTTAAAATATTACGAATATCAGCTTGAAGTAACATCAAAAATATCATCGCTGGAAGCAGGTTGGATTTAAAACTTTTATAGACAGCGTTAATCTCATCTGTTTTTGTCCAAACCTCTAAAGAAGCCAAAGTCATAACTGAAAAATAGAGAATCACAATGGCAGGAAGGTATTCAAAAAGTTTGGCTCTGCTTTTCTGTTCTATATAGACCAAGGTAGAAGCGATAAAGAGTAGAAGGGTGAGGTAAGGGAATGCTGTTTCTATCATAAAAAGTGACCTTTGCACAAATGTAGCGTGGGCATTCTTGCCCACGATGAACTATAATAAACTCTCTTTCGTTGGCAGGAATGCCCACGCTACGTGTATTATTTATAAATTTTAGATTTTATGTTGATGAATTGTAACCTTAAAAAGCTATAATCAAAGCTATGAAAGCGATTATAAATGCAAAAATTATCACAGATGGTCAGATTATTACGGGGCATAATCTTCTTTTTAAAAACAAGATTATTGCAGTCTCTAAAGAGCTTCCCATATGGGCAGAAGTTATTGATGCCAAAGGTGCATACCTAAGTGCTGGTTTTATAGATATACATATACATGGTTCTGCTGGATTTGATGTGATGGATGCCACACCTGAAGCGTTAACCTCTATCTCTAAGAGCATACTGCAAACAGGTACGACCTCTTATTTAGCGACTACGATGACGATGTCAGAAGATGATATTACGGCAGCTTTAGAAAATCTACAAAAGTATAGTTCTAAAGAGGGAGCCAAGATATTAGGGGTGCATCTGGAAGGGCCATTTCTTAATGCCAAAAAACATGGTGCTCAAAATCCAGCTTATATTCAAAAGCCAAACTTGGAACTCATAAAACCCTATTTGGATGAGATAAAGATGATAACCTTAGCTCCAGAGGTAGAAGGAGCAGATGCATTTATAAAGTATATACATCAAAACTATCCTAAAACCATTTTGAGTATAGGACATAGTGATGCCTCATATGAAGAGAGTAAAGAGAGTTTCAAATGGG
>JAHZJZ010000089.1 GCA_022600655.1 Campylobacterota bacterium
GTAATCTCAATCAACTCATCATCTTCAATCCACTCCATAGCCGACTCAAGTGTAATCGCTCTTGGTGTTACCAATTTAATCGCATCATCAGCACCTGATGTTCTCATGTTTGTTAATGCCTTACCTTTAAGTGGGTTCACATCAAGGTCTCCTGGACGTGCAGATTCACCAATTACCATTCCTGAGTAGACTTTGTCTTGTGGGCTAATAAACATCACCCCTCTGGCTTGTAGGTTAAAGATAGAGAAGGCAACAGCTTCACCGTTATCCATAGAGACCAAAGCCCCTGGTGTACGACTCTCAACATGACCAGAATATGGTCGATACTCTAAGTAAGAGTGGTTCATAATACCTTCACCTTTGGTATCGGTCAAGAACTCATTTCTAAACCCAATAAGACCACGAGCAGGAATTTCAAACTCTAATCTTACTGTACCATCAGGCATTGGAACCAGTGAAGTCATCTCTGCTTTTCTCTTTCCAAGCTTCTCAATAGCAACCCCTTGAAACTCTTCGGGAACATCGACGACCAAATGTTCAAACGGCTCCATCTTAACACCATTCTCTTCACGTACAACAACCTCTGGTCGTGCCAACAGGAACTCAAAACCTTCACGTCTCATGTTCTCAGCTAAAATACCAATCTGAAGCTCACCACGACCTGAAACTTTAAATGATGCATCACCCATAGGCTCCATTCTCATTGCAATATTGGTCTCCATCTCTTTTTCAAGTCGCTCTTTGATTTTGTTAGAGGTAACATGTTTCCCCTCTAACCCTGCCAAAGGACCATCATTAACCGACATAATAACCGAGAGTGTAGGCTCTTCAACGTGCATTGGATCCAATGCTACAGGATTCACAGCATCACATACTGAGTCACCTACATCAATATCATTAAATCCAGCAATCGCTACAATGTCACCAGCTTCAGCCTCTTCAATATCAATTCTCTCAAGACCTTTAAACCCAATCAGTTTAGAGACACGAGATTTTGATTTTGCACCACAAGCTTTAACTAAAAGATACTCATCACCTTTTTTAACTTTACCATTAAATATACGGGTAATACCGATACGACCAACAAAGTTATCAGAGTCGAGTGTAAATACCTGTGCTTGAGTATCACTCTCTGGTGAACCTTGAGGATAAGGGACTTTCTCTAAGATAGCTTCAAAGAGTGGTGTCATGTCTTTGTTTTCATCCTCCATGTCCCATTTTGCATAACCATCTCTGGCAGCTGCATAGAGTACAGGGAATTCAAGTTGCTCTTCATTGGCATCCAAAGCAACTAGAAGGTCAAAAACTTCATCCATTACTCTGTCTGGATCAGAACCATCTTTGTCAATTTTATTAATAACCACAACAGGGATAAGGTTTAACTCAATCGCTTTTTTCAAAACAAATTTTGTCTGAGGCATAACACCCTCTTGTGCATCAACAAGTAACAATACACCATCAACCATCTTAAGAACACGCTCAACCTCACCACCAAAATCGGCGTGACCAGGGGTATCAATAATATTAATCTTATGGTCACCATAAACAATGGCTGTATTTTTAGAAAGAATGGTAATTCCTCTCTCTTTCTCAATGGCATCTGAATCCATTGCTCTCTCTTCGACTTGCTGATGAGCAGCAAAGGTTCCAGACTGTTGGAGTAACTCATCAACTAATGTTGTCTTACCGTGGTCAACGTGTGCAATAACGGCAATGTTTTTAATCTTTTGCATTAAAAGTTTCCTATCTTTAAATATATTGCGCGAATTATATCCAAAACATATTAGTATAATATTTTAGTTATAATGATATCAATAATAAATTATGGAGTCTACCATGGAAGTAACACTAAAGCACCATACCCCATTAGAGGTGTGTGCTCATGCCATTCGTACCTGTTGGCAGAGTTTTGATAAGAGTGATGAGGGTGGAGAGAAAGACAGAGCCTTAATAGATAGAGTAGGAAATAAATATAAACACGCCTCTACCCTTGAACATTTAGTTTATACATTTTATATTCAAGGTATATCTCGTGCTCTGCTTCAAGAGTTAGCACGCCATCGAATCGCCAGTCCAAGTGTCAAAAGTACACGATATACCCTCAAAGAACTGAAAAACTCTGAACCATTTAAAGAAGATGACTTTAAAGGAGCTGAACAGTTTATTGTTTTAACAGGAAATGAACTGGTAGATACGGCTTCAATTAAAGCTCTTAATAATTTACAGCAAATTTTAAAATCAGGAATCTCTAATGATATTGCTAAATTTTGTCTTCCTGAGAGTTACAAAACAGAACTCACTTGGACAGTAAATGCACGAAGTTTACAAAACTTTATTGAGCTTAGAAGTAACAAAAGTGCTTTATGGGAGATACAAAACTTAGCTAAAGCACTTTATGAAGCTCTGCCCAAAGAGCATCAGTACCTTTATATGTCCTATATTTCAACACATAGCAACAATATTTAATCTATAAAGTGTTTTTCTGAAATATTATGAAACTTTATAACATTTTTATAAAAAAAATATGTTATACTTATGTGAATTTTATAAAAAAACAAGGAGATTAAGTTAATGAAATTAAAAAGTTCAATCGTTGCAATTATTGCACTAAGTAGTATGAGTTTTGCAGGTGGAGATATTGGTGGTGTTACCAGTTTTGAAAATGAGGATTATGTAGCTGCTGAAGCTGCTGCTGAAGTAAAAGCAGTTGAGCCAGTTGCTGTTGCTCCAACCCCAGCTCCAACCCCAGCTCCAGTTGCTGCAGCAGCAGGTAACTTCTATGTTGGTGGTGCTATCTCTGCTATGGCAGCAAGATGTAACTGTGATGGTGATGCAGCTAATCCGTTTGCGGATGAGACTGATCAAGATAGACAAGTTGGTATTACTGGTATCATCGGTTATGACTTTATGGATTACCTAGGTGCAGAGCTTAGAGCTTCTATGGGTGTTTCTGAAGAGGCTGACCATGGTGAGAAAATGCAAACTTATGGTGTTTACCTTAAGCCAAATGTTGATGTAACTGATGCGCTTAATGTATATGGTTTAATTGGATATGGTGCTTCAAACCTATCTAATGGTCAAGACGTAGCAGAGACTAATGGTGGTCTATCTTATGGTGCAGGTGTTGACTATGGTATCACAGAAAATATCTCTGTATTTACTGATGTTGTAAACTATGTTACAGGTCAAGAAGCTTCTGATATCGGTGCTAACCTTGGTCTTAAGTATAACTTCTAAGTTTTACTTTCTATCAATAATTTTTAAATTTTTACCAAGTCATCTTGACTTGGTAAGTATACTTCACTTATTTAACTACATTTTTTAAAATATCTCTAAAAATTTAAC
>JAHZJZ010000090.1 GCA_022600655.1 Campylobacterota bacterium
CACAGTTTTTCTTTGATAGACTTCATGACTCAATTCCTGAGATTGTTAAGTATGTTGCACCACAATATCGTGACCATATTGTAAACAACTATAATGCAGTAGCCAAAACACCTGGTGGTTGGTATCCGTTAATTGACTATATTAACTTTAAAGGTAAAGGGATTAAGGCAACTGAGCGATACAATAATCAAGGTTGGGGACTACTCCAAGTGTTAAAAACCATGCCAGCCGTACAAGCTGGACCAGCTGCACTTCAAGAGTTTTCACGTGCTGCAAATGCAGTGCTTAAAAGACGTATTCAAAACTCTCCAGCAGAGAAAAATGAGCAACGTTGGTTAAATGGTTGGACAGTACGTACCAACACTTATGCTACTTCAATTCTTTAGATTTAACTCAAATACATTACTACTATTTTTATAGTAGTAGTGCAGAGTATAACCTAAACGTTGGGCGATATTGTTGACAATATAGAGTCCCAAGCCAAATCCACTCTGTCGTTTTTCCTCTTGAGTAAAAGGTTCTAAGTAGTAAGAGAGAGGGTACTCTAGGCTTTTTCCTGTTGAGATAACTTTGATGGTATTGGTATCAAAAACAATTTTAACCTTATCTTCTCCACCATATTTCAATCCATTGTCTATTAAGTTTTTGAGTGCTAAGGAGAGTAGTTTAATATCTGTTACTAGTTTTGCATTTTGAGTTTCAATGATGAGTCGGTTTTTATCACAAAGAAGCATAGAGAGTGTCTCTTGCATAATAGTTTCTATACTTACCTCTGTCAGTTTAGGTTGAAATCTCTGTGTTGCGATTCGTTCAACATGAGCCAACTCATTAATTAATTCATTCATTCGCTCAAATGCGTTAATTAACATCTGTTTACTGCTACCATCTTCAACCATCTCTATGGCTATACGCCCTTTGGTAATCGGGGTTTTAAGCTCATGCATCATGTTTCGCATAAAAAGGTTTTTTGACTCTAAAAGGGTCTTGATATAGTGCATGGCATCTTCAAAACTTTGACCTATCTGTCCAATCTCATCACTGCTTTTATGGGTGATTTTAATATCCATATCGCCTTTTGCAAACTCTGCAATTTGTCGGTTTAGTTTTTTAAGAGGGGCAAGTTTTCGCATAATTGCGATATAGAGAAACAGAAAGAGTATGGCGATTAATATAGCAACTAAAATGGTGATTTTGAGCCGTACTGTTTTAGATTTAATATCTTTGAGCATAAGGTTTGAGCCATAACGTTGTAGGTAGATATAGTGGTTGTCACCTATGGCAAAAATCTGCATACGACCATAGACAGACTCACCTTCAAAGATGACTTTTCCTTTACTCAAAATAAGAAGACGATTGGCGTTTATGGCGACAGGTTTAACATGAGAGTTTATGTAAAACCGTTTGAGTTCCTCTTCGGTTGGGTTGAGTTGTGCTGTAGAGAGTAGGGCATTGGAGATAAGTTTATAACGAGCAATCTCATCACTCTTTTGACGCTCTTTGTCCCAAGATATAAAGAGAAATAGAGCCGTAATGAGTAGCGAGAGTACCAGTGTGAAAAGAATATTAATAAAGGTACTAACAGAGATATTTTTCATAAAATTTATACTTTTTCAGTCAGTAGATACCCAATACCCCTAACAGGTTTAATATAAGAGTTTTCATTGTCAACCATAGAGAGTTTATGTCGAATACGTGAAATCATAACGTCAATGTTTTTTATAGAGCTACTGTCATCTATATGGTTACTGTCATAAAGCAGTTGTTCTCTAGAGACAGCAGAGTTTTTATGGGTAATGAGTATAGATAAGATATCAAACTCAGCAGCTGTTAACTCTAGTAGTCTGTTTTTAAAGGTGATGTTTCTAGCCTTATCGTTAAGTTCAAAAAGTGATGCAGGTGAACTGTTTTCATCATGATTTTGCACACGCCTGAGTATGGTTTTGATACGCGTTACAAGCTCTCTTGGATCATATGGCTTTGGCATATAGTCATCAGCACCACGCTCCATAGCCACAACTTTATCTGTAATGTCATCACGTGCAGAGGAGACAATAATTGGTATACTAGATTGTTCTCTTACTTTAGGGATAACCTCTAAACCATCAATACCAGGCAGGGTTAGGTCAAGAATAATTAAATCAAATTTATGTTGGGTTAAAAGAGAGAGACCTATATATGGCTCTTCTGCCGCAACAACATCAATATCAAATTTATTGAGGTACTCTGTGAGAATCTGAGAAAGTTCATAGTCATCTTCTATCATTAATATCTTTATAATAACGAATCCTTAGAATTAATTGGAGTTATAACATGATAGCATGAATTGTATATCATCAACATTGCCCACGAGGGGGTTTTATTACAAAGGAGGTCTAAAAATGTTCTATCAAGGGAGTATATATATTTTTAAGAAAGGAGTTTATTATATACTGATTCTCGTGAACAATGTTGATGACACCTTGTCTTCATAAACGGATTATAGTCCCTTACTATTAATCATCAACCAATGAAAAATTAATCAATAGTTAATGGTGTTGTGCTATACTTTTCAAAACATAAGCAATAGAGGAGAATCGGTGGAGTATTGGAATCATATTTATGACCATTTTAACCCTGTGGCTCTTGATTTAGGTCTTATCTCAATTCATTGGTATGGATTATGTATATCTCTGCACTGTTGGTTGCACTTTGGTTTGCCAAGTGGATTATTAAAAAAGATGCCATGCCTATAGAAGAGCAGGTTTTAGATAACTATTTTATTTGGATAGAGATAGGAATTATCTTAGGGGCTCGTATATGGTACATTCTCTTTTATGACCCGAATACCAGTTACTATTTAACTCAACCATGGCAGATATTTAACCCTTTCCAAAATGGAGAGTTTGTAGGGATTAGAGGTATGAGTTACCATGGGGCTGTTGTTGGAGCCATTGTTGCTTCTACGATGTTTGCTTATAAGTATCCAGGGAAACTGCATAAGCTTATTGATGTTGTGGCATTGGCTGTGCCTGTTGGTTTTATTTTTGGACGTATTGGAAACTTTTTAAATCAAGAGTTGGTTGGTCGTGCAACAGATGTCTCTTGGGGAATTTATGTAGATGGTGTACTACGTCACCCTTCGCAGCTTTATGAAGCGATACTAGAGGGTGTTTTAGTAGCAATTATTCTCTATATGTATCGTAACCGAAAAGCTTTTGATGGTGCATTAATTGGAGTCTATGGAGTACTTTATGGAACGGCAAGATTTGTCGCTGAGTTCTGGCGACAACCTGATGTGCAATTAGGGTTTATTTATGGCGATTGGTTAACCATGGGACAGTTACAAAGTTTGATTATGATAATGGTTTCTATAGCTCTATATTTTATTATTCGTCGGGTTTCTTTAGCTAAAGGTGTATAAAATAGTGTAGTTAGAATTGTTAAGGAGAGCCAAAAATTTTTCTTTTTTAATAAAAATTGTGCTATTATATAAAATATATAAGCAAAGGATATAGATCATGAAAAAGATTAGCAAGTCATTAAGTATAGCAGGTTCAGTTTTAGTTTTAGTATCAATCCAAGGTTGTAATACACCAAAAACAGCAGGGTTAGATTCGGCATATTTAAATAATAATAGAGGGGCAGAAGGTGCTCAAATAACACAAGCAGAAGCTAGACAGTATAAGAGACAACAAAATTTGACAGCTGATGAGATTCGTTTAGAAAATATGAAGCGTCATCAAAAGACAGATGCCGTAGAAGAGAGTTCATCAGCTCTAGACTCTGCGGCTGATGCTGTGAAGAATGCTATTAGCATATTTAAATAGTAAATTAAAAATTAGATATGAAATATTTTATTTTTCTACTTATTAGTACACTCTATTTCATTGCATATGCAGATGATAGAGCTGTAAAGATAGTAGACAACTCTAAAAATGTAGAGCAAAGAGTAGCACTTGTTATTGGAAATAGTGACTATAGAGGTGTATTGTCTAAGTTAAGTAATACTATAAATGATGCAAAATCTATTAAAAACATTCTGGAACAGCGAGGGTTTGAGGTTATATATAGCGAAGATACAACCAAAAAAAATATGAAAAAGAGTCTTGTTATGATAGTCATGGAAATCCCTAATAGATGATTCTACACTGTAAATGTTGCTGC
>JAHZJZ010000006.1 GCA_022600655.1 Campylobacterota bacterium
GGTTTAAAATGTTATTTAGATAAATGAACCTATAATTTAGAAAGACAAATTATATAAGGAGGGATGAGTTATGGTTAAAGATTTTATAAAAATACTCTTTTTGATTTTAGGAGTTATATTTATACAAGCATGTAAAAAAGATGTGCATCCAGTACAATCCAAAGGTTCTGAAAATCTTTTTTCAAAAAGTGCAGATACCCAAAAGGTAGCTTTAGTTGTAGGGATTAGCAACTATGCTGGTGATAGAGCTGATTTAGGTGGAATAGAACGTGATGTTGATAAAATGAAAAGGTTATTCCAAAATTGGGGGTTCGATGTTAAAGTTTTGTATAATGAAGATTCCATGCAAATTGTTGACCACCTTAGTCAATATGGAAATAGTTTAAACTCAGAAGACTTTTTTGCGTTCTATTATAGTGGACATGGTTCACATAAACGTGACCAAAATGGAGATGAAGCTGATAACAATGATGAGACTTTAGTCTTAAGTGATGGCAAAGTTAATAAGCATCTTATAGATGATATTCTTTATGCTAAATTTAATGGTATTAAAGCTAAAAAGATGGTCTTTTTTGACTCTTGTCATAGTGGTACAGTTTTCCGATCACTCAATGGAAAAACACAATCAAAAACCATACGCCCCGAAGATGTTACGAAATCTTTTGCTGTCTCCAAAGGGATGAAAGTAGAAGATACAATAAGTAAAGAGAGTGATTATGTGGTGTTGTCTTCTTCTCAAGATCATGAAGAGTCATTAGCTACACCAACAGGAAGTCTTTTTACGAATGCAGTGTATGAAGTCTTTTCTGATAGCTCTGCACAACATAAATCTTTTAATGACATTAATGATGTTTTAACTCAAAAAGTTCTAAACTATGCCAGTCAAACAGATGGTAAGCCTCATCATCCAAATATTAACTTTTCTAGTTCATCTATAGGTGATAATTCATTGCAAAATTATATTACTAAAAAGTCTATAAATTCAAATACACCAAATGTTGCCCCTGTGTATAAGGAACCTACGGTAGTTGAACCTAGTCAAACAGCAGAAGTTACAAAAGTTGAGACCTTGCAAGAAACTTTAGATAGTCTGATAAGAAGTAATAAGTTAAAAAGTATGTCACTTGATTACCATAAGAGTATATATAAAACAGGCGAACTAGTTCAGTTTGGACTCAATACTCAATCAGATAGAGGTTTTTTGACTATTTTCTATGTGGATGGCAATGATGTTACAGTACTTTATCCTAATCCATACATAAGAACACAAGAGTTACAAGGGCGATATAGGTTCCCAGATGATTTATCTAATGGTAAATTTGATATTGAAGCTTATAAAAGTTGTGAAGGGTGTGAAGAGGAGAAAACCACAATATATACTCTTTTATCATCAGAACCAATTTCAAATATTCGTGAAATACAAAGTAAAGGGTTAGTGAGTTTTGCTAAAAACTCTAAAGAGTCAAAAATAATGAGTAGGGCAGTAAGAGTAAAAGCCACAACAAAGACAGCTACGAAGAGTAGTGCTCAGTTAGGAAAATATGAGTTTATTGTAAAGTGACATTTATGTGACATTTATTTATGATATAATCAAAATTAACATTTAATTTAAAGGAGAGATTATGGAAAAAAGAGGATTTTATCAATTATCTATTTTAGTTACAACAGCTATTATAACACTAGGGTGTGTTGGGAATAAAACAGCCACACCAATTCCTAAACCTACGGTAGCTGTTAATAAGCCAAGTGTTGCAGTACCAGTTGTTCCTCAGGCACCTTCAGGGATTAGTTTAGCTAATTTAAAAAGTGCAGGGGTTAGTAAACTTTCGCTTAGAGGAAGTCGTAGTTATAGTCAAAATGAGCCTATCCAATTTATTATAGATACAAAAGATGCAGAGGGATTCCTTTATATTATTTATGCTGATAATAAAGGAGGTACTGGACTATTATACCCTAATGAAAAGTCACCTTTAAGTGAAGTAAGTGGTAAATATATTTTTCCTAGAGACTTTGGGAATATGAATATTCGTGCAACTAAAGATTGTGTTGGATGTGAAGAGGAGAGAACAACTGTATATGCACTTCTAAGCAAAGAGCCAATTGTGGATATTAAAAATATTACGAAAACACAACTTTTGAGTTTTACTGGTTCTTCAGTACAGTCAAAAGGTCTATCAATGAATTTAGATGCAGGTAATGCAGATAGTGATGCTAATGTCAATGTTGGTGTTATTGAATTTTCTGTTAAATAGAGAAAAGTTTAGTATATGAAACAGCAATGGAATAGTATTATTATTGTTTGCAGTCTATTTCTTTTCAGTGGCTGTATTGGTGGTGAACCTACCATGACAACGGTTCAAGATAAAGGGTTAAAGATGGACTTAGAAGCCACTAATCCAGATAGTGATGCCAATGTTCATGTTGGTAAAATTGATTTTTATGTAAAATAAAGGGAGTGTGTATAATGAAAAGAGGATTAAAATTATCAGGAGTAGTACTTAGTTTACTACTTTTGAGTGGATGTACAGGAACAGAGCCAGAAGTAGTGATTCCTACAGCTGGAAGTCAAATTGATCAAGATAATAGAACCAGTTACACTACAGTTTTAGAGAGAACCAACTCTATGATACAGGTTTTCAAAGGTGAACCAATGAATGTTTTTATTGACACCATTGAAAATAAAACAGCAGCAAGAGGGAAATTACCTGCAGATATTACAGATATTGTTAAAACCAGCTTTAATAAAATAGGTGACTATGTAACGGTAATATATAATGATAACAGTGAAAACCTCAAGAGAACGGAAGTTTATACCATTAATGGGGCTATTACAGAGTATGATATTATTGAAGCAAAAGATAGTGGTATGGATGCTGCTGCTACAGGAACGGTAAATAAAAATAGATATGATGCCGATGGCTCAATTGACAATGAAAATCAAATAGTAAAACTTGCTATTAATTTTAATCCATCAGACATGCATAAAGGAAACTATGTATCTAGAACTTCGACTTCTAATAAAGTAACCATTCAGAAAAAAAGTAGTGCTAATGCTTTCGCTTTTTCAATTTTAGGTAGTGGTTTTGGTTTTAATAATGCTGTAACCAAATCACAAGGGGTACATGCATCGATTACTGTATTGGTTGAGTTGAGTGTTGCTGAAGTATTAGGAAAGTTGGGTAAGTTTCCATACTGGCTTTTACTAGATGGAGGAAAAGTAAATCGGGATGTAGTTAATCATCTATCAGGTGAATTCCTTAGAGAACCACTCAATAAGAAAATTGAAAAAATTAGTTACTTACTTGCACTAAAAGGTAAAAATGTTCAGGTGACTAGATTGATGAATAATCAGTTAAAACAGGCTATTATTGAATATAAGTCGGCACATGTCATGAGAGCAGATGATATCATATCTAAAAAGCTATACTTGAGTCTTCTAGGGGTTTAAAAAGTCAAATTCCACCCCTTGTATAACCAAAGGGTGGAAAAATAAAAATGATTAACCTAAGCCATCTAAAAGGTTATCTATTTCACTTTCAATAGACTCAATTCCCTCTTCACTAATGTTCATATCATCTAGCATATCTGTTGGAAGGTTTAGCTCCTCAATAGTTTGTTGTAGGTGTTGTTGAGCCTCTTCAATAGTTACCATAGCCCCTTCATAACCCTCTACCCCTTCTATATTTTGAAAGAAGTCTGCGAGTTCGGCATCACCTATTGGAAGTTGTGTCAAGTCACTTGTTTTAATATTTTCAAGCATATTTTGACTGACTTCAATACCATTATCACCATCTCCATCATTATCAAGAGTTTGTAGTAGACGAGAAGTATCTAAATTATCTTCGAGTAATATCATTTTATCTTCTAAATCAGTAGCATTAACTTCTCTTAAGACTACATCTCCTAGAGTAAAAATACAGTTTTTACCCTCTTCAAAAGTAAATGTTCCATTGTTGTCAGTAATACCGCTCTCTTCACCACATTCATACTCTACACCTTGTACGGCAGCATCAACATAGTGTCCAACACCTGTTTTTTTTGCTACGTCATTTGCAGATGGACTATTTTCTGCAGTAGGGTTTGAACTTCCCCCACCACATCCTGTTAAAAGTATAGTTGAGGTAATTATTGAACTTATAATTATCTTTTTCACGATTGTCTCCTTTTATTGTTAGTTATATTGATACCTTAGTCATCTTTGATACAAATATTTAAGTAAGTAAAATCAATAGATGTATCATTATGTATAAAGATGTCTAGCAGCTCGTTATTGCTTTCAATTAAATTGAATAGTGAAATATTATTACCATTGGTAAAGTTTATGTCAGCTAAATCTGCTTGTAAAATTCGTTCACCATTGCTAATGGTTATATCTTGATTCCATAGGGAATGTACACTGTCGTTACCATCGCCATAGAGCTTATATCGTCCATAGTTTGATAGCTCATAGCTACCAAGAGTAATGGTATCATTTTGGAAAAGAGACTGAGCTACAGGCATAACTCCGACACTAAATTGGACTTGACTAATAGTTGCAGAGGTAGGAATAGTTAATGAATCAATAAAAGGTCTATTATACTGTATCTCATCATACTCTTTATAGGCTTGTTCTAGCGTAGAGATTAAAAGAGGAGATGGCGTTGCTTTTTTGTCTTCAGTGGAAGCAAATGCATCAGGTGTACCTCCTGAAATTTGAACTAAACGACTCCCCTCTTCTTGACAGGTAAATCTATTAAGTGTATCGTAAATCTCTTCTCGTGGGTCTTGTTGAGAACAAGTTGCTACCGTAATAAAATCAACAGGAGTATTATCCGTAACGATAACATCAAATAGATTAGTGGTTTGTAGATAACTTAGAAGGGTTTGTTTATCTGCAAATTCAATATCTTTAAAATTGTTAAAATAGATATCTGTCGTAAGGTTAGCATCACTATTTACTGCTTGATGAAGCCAACCTTTTTGGCTTAAGGTTCTTAGATTGGCGTTAAAGAGTGTGTTGCTATTATCAGCTTGAAATTTTCCAAGAAGGAGTTTACTCTCGGCATTGAGTAATCCATTACTCAGTTCAAACCCTATATATATTCGTCCTTTAGTTATGCCAATAGGAAGTTTGGCAACAGTATCTGCAAAGAGTTTGTCTTTTTCATTAACATCATATGGTACTAAATTTTCTTTATCAAGGTGTCGAAGCAGAAAATTTGACGGATGTGGCAACTCTCTACCATTTTCTAAACTGAAAATATCTTCTATACCATAGTGTTGGACAGTACGGACTTCACCTTTATTACATTGGAACTCTTCGACCAGTTTATCATTAAGTAGTTTTTCAATCCTAGAGGCTTGTGCCAAAGTATAAACCTCTTGATCCTCCGTAACCATATTTACTGTAAAATCATTAATTAATGCATCTATACACACTTTATCTTTTTTACACTCTATCTCTATGAGAGAAGAGAGTTTTTTTATGGGTAAGTCATCATTAAATACACGTCCTAACTCTTCTATATTTACTTTCATAGCGTTTGATGTTGTTAGGTTATTATTGGTAAATTTATTGAGGTTTCTCATAAGGCTTTTTAAAAGTACTTCATCAAAAGTATCTTTACCATCCATTGTTTTAACTGTTTTAACATCATTTTCATTTAACTGTTCTGCATCAACAATAGATTGTAAGATAGATATCTCTTCAGAAGTTCCTTTGTATGAGAGTGTAAATTTACCTTCATTTAACTCTACATTCTCTTGGTCTTGAAGTTCTAATAGGATTTTTTTATTGGGGTCATAGTTTTTAAGCTCAAACGTATTATCACTGCCTAGAACTATTTTGGAAAAAAAATTATTTTTAATAACTGAGACTTCTTCAATTTCAAAAACATCACAAAATTCATTTTCATTACTATCTTGACAGATATTTACAATTATATCGTGAGGTATCCCCACGATTTGTAAAAGCTGGGTAAGAAGCTCTTTGGCTTGTTCACTTCCACCACCACAGCTTGTCATACTGAGTGTAATAAAAAGAGAGAGTGACCAAATAAATTTTTTCATGTTTTGTCTTTTAAGTTTTATCTATTTTAGTAGATATCTTACAAAACTAGGAACCGATGGCTTTAGCCTCGTTATATTCGGGACTAAAGTCTCCAATTCCAAATGAGTTTTGCAAGAAGTCTAGTTAATAATTTAGTTCTCTAAATAATACTCGTAGCTGTATCCATTAGAAGTACATCCTTCCGAATCATAAGTTGAGCCTTGTTCATTGTAACAATTTTCATTGATATCCGCAATATTTCCTGAATCTTTTTTAAAGTAAAGATAATAGATGTCTTTACTATTGTAGGTTTGTGTCTCACCATCATAGGTACTTGTATTAGTACTTTCTGTAATACATTTTACTTTTAAAATATCTCCAGAGTAACTATATGAACCATGAGAAAAATTTGTGAATTGTTCATCTGCTGTACATACTTGCGATGAAGTATAACTATAAGTTTCGCTTGAGTCAGAGTGACTCCATGTCCATAGTGTATCTCCTATGTCAACATATCTTGTCATAACAATTTCCTGACTGTGTTCATTATCATTACTTTTGGAATTAATTGTAGTATCATTGATTGTTACAGTTGTTGTTGAACTGCTTTCATTACTTGTACCATAGTAATGTGTATAAGTGAGGATATTACCATTAACTTGAACCTCTTCTCTATTTGTTGAAGTTGTCTCATCATAATTTAAATATTTATGATATTCCATATACTCTTTAGTTGTTGAACTTTTAACCATATAATCAGAGAAGTCCAGTTTGTTTTGTGTCGTAGTTACAGGAGTTTCATCTTCTTGTGTCTCTTGTTGCTTCTGCTTAATTTCTTCAGCCTCAGCGTCAGTAATAAGAAGTTCAGTAGAGAGCGTACCTAAAAGAGCATCAACACAGGTTTGATTACCATTACAAGCATTCATACTGTCAGGAAAAGTTTTTTCTATACCATTAGAGAGTAACTCCTCAGCCATCTCTTGAATATTTCCAGCCATGGTCTGTGTAGCTGTTAAGCCTTTAGCTCTTAATGTATTGATATTGGCTTCTAAGTCCCTTAGTAATACAGCATAAAAATCATCCACATTTTTCATTTCTCTAGCAGCAGATACGTTTTGTGTAGTAAGATGGTTGGCATCAATCATAGATTCTAAAATGGATAACTCTTTTTCAGTTTGAGTCTCTTGAAGACCATTATAGTTAAGTGTAAATGTACCCTCGTCATAATGAACACTATCAGCATCTTGAAGCACAAGTAGTAGAGGTAAAGCAGGGTCATAAGTCTCTAGTAGATACTCTCCCTCTTTTGATTGTGTAATCTTTTGCCAAATACTGCTAACACTATCACCTTGGGTAATGGTAATGGTAGCTTGAGGCTCTAGAGCTTCACAAATACCATTACTGTTACTGTCTTGACATACTGTAGTTACAATATTG
This sequence comes from Campylobacterota bacterium, assembly GCA_022600655.1. Lineage (GTDB taxonomy): Bacteria > Campylobacterota > Campylobacteria > Campylobacterales > Sulfurovaceae > UBA1140. Next base: position 7,466 of record JAHZJZ010000006.1, read on the forward strand.
TGTGGAATACCTACAATTTTTAAGAGACGTTGTAGTAGCTCTTTGGCCTCTTCACTGCCTCCTCCACAGCCTATAAAGCCTGTGATACCAACCATGCTTAATGCTAATATTGTCTTTTTCATTATTTCTCCTCTTTTTAATTTAAAGTGATAAGCTATTCACCCATCATATGTTCTTGCTCTAGTTTTTCCATTAGTTCAAGTCTACTAATATCCCCTTCATCCTCATCTTTACCTCCTTGTAATGAACTTCTATCAATGGTATTTATAGAGGTGATATCACTAACTTGGTCACTCGAAGAGACAATTCCCACATTTAACTGTTTATCTGTTTCGATTTTACTATTTTTTATTTCGATACTTTGCATGAGCTTTTCTCGTTCATCAACTTCTGATCCAATAAGAAGTCTATCTCCTTCGATATCTTTTAAATCATTTTTATTGAGACGAACATTTTTAATCTCAATATGTTTGTACTCTTGGGTTATTTTGTTACTATCAACTTCTTGGTCAAGTTCTCCTGCCTCTAAAGCTTCTTTGAACTCCTCTTTCCCATCGACTTCAGTAACACTGGCATCACCGATATTGGAATAAGCTCTATTTTTTGCCATTGTTTCAACAAAAGAGTCATTAACTGAGGAGTTCCTTTTGTTAAAGTTATCACCTAGATAAACATTATCACTATCCGCAGCATATAATGCATTAAGCGATAGACTACTTATTATTCCTACTATAAGTATTGTTTTTTTCATTTCATTTTCCTTTCTAAAACTTATTAACTCTATGAACATCGATATCTATACCCATATGAGAGTCTTCAATTTTTGTTTTCTTATCAATAACATTGATGTTTTGGTTATCTTTGGTAGTAATCCGATGATTACCTAAATTAACATGCCCACTTTGAAGTTGAGGTTTTTCATGTGTTTGTACTACTAACGCTTGTTCCAGTTTCTTACGACTATCCCAGCTAAGACTTGGAATTAAGTCATAGGGGCTATTTCCTTCATGGTCAACACTACTTTTTGAAGCACCAGACTCTATAAGTTGTTCAACCATATCTAAATACCCATTTTTAGCTGCAATATGTAAAGCTGTTTCTCCATACTTATTTCTAGTGTTAAGAAGAGAACCTTTCTCGATTAGGTAACTAGCAATGCCAAGATGACCATAGTGAATCGCCTCTTGAAGAGCTGTACCATAGAAGACCCCTCCTTTACGTGAGATTAAGATTTTTCTATTTACCAAAAGTTCAACAACTTTTTGTTTTCTGAATCTAACAGCATAATGGAGTAGCGTTTCATCATTTTCATAGTAGTCAATAGGAACTTTTTTGAGTAGGGCTTTGGTAGCAGGAGTTCCTTTTTTGATGGCTGTAATAATTTGCTTTTTGCTAACATTACTTTTGGCATTAAGCAGTGTTGCTCCTACCACTATACTTATAAGTACAATGAAGAGTGTAGATAAATTTTTTTTGAACATAATAACCTCCTAGTTAAATATGTGTTAAATCAGCAACATCATCAATGTGCTTTTTTATTGTAGGATTACCAGAGTATTCTACCTCAACAGTATCTTCTAAATAGACATCCAAGTAATCACTAACTTGGAGTTTAATATCACCAGAACCCTCAGCTTTAATATAGGCATTTTTCACATTAAGTTTTAAGAGATTAATATCATAACTACCATCAGCTTCAATAGAGAGTTTCTGGATGGTTCCAGAGGTAAAAGTAACATTACATGCACCATCAACGAAAAGAGAAAAACTGTTTTCACGATATCCTTGAACTCTTACATCTGCAGCACCATCTATACTCAAATGGTTTAAATGCTTAGAGTTTACAGTAATGTTTAACCCCTTCGTAGGATTGACACTCCCTTTTGTTTTGATAAAGAGTGTATTATTTTTTATATCAAGTAATACGTTATCAATTAAGTTGTCATCTGTTTTCAAGGAAATGTTGTTTTTTGATGAGTTGTTAATGGTTATGTTTGCAGCAGTATCAATAGTTATTTTATTAAATGGTTTGTCAGGAGTGATGTTTTTTTCTACTACCTTACCCGAACCCTTTTCTACTGTATTACCATCAGTAATAACACTATTAGAGATTATACTACCAGATATATAAGTTTCAGCAAACAGAGAGAGAGTACACGTCAATATTGTAAATAAGATTTTCATGATATATCCTTTTGAAATCTGACTAAAACAATTATATCACAAGAAAGTGTTTCTATAGTGTCTTATTTTTTAATTTATAAAAAAAATATAAGAAAACTTTAATAATGGAGGAACACCCCAATCTTTCAACTGATTGGGATGTTGTTATTTAGAAGAGTTGCAAAGACTAAGTTGAAAACTTATTTAGCTTCAATGTCCATACCAACAGTTGAGTCTTTAACAACACTTTTGTTAACAATGTTAA
>JAHZJZ010000091.1 GCA_022600655.1 Campylobacterota bacterium
GGAGTAATATCTATATGAGTACAGAGAATAAAGACTCTTCTATAGAAACTGAAGTGGAAACTCCTGCATCTGAAGAGAGTACTGATACAGAGAATAGTGAAGTATCAGAACTTGAAGAGATGAGAGCTCAAGTTGCATCTTGGGAAGATAAGTTTCTACGAACACATGCCAGTTTTGAAAACAGTAAACGACTCTTGGCTAAAGATAAAGCAGCAGCAGTTGCTTATGCTAATGAGAGTTTTGCAACAGATATGTTATCGGTCATTGACTCTTTTGAGAGTGCTTTAGCAACAATTGATGCTGTAGAGACTGAAGATAGCAATGATGTTCTTGATAAAATCAAAGAGGGATTGGATTTAACTTATGGTCAATTGACCAAAGTACTTGAGAAAAATGGTATTAAAGCTGTTGAGTGTGAGGGAGAGTTTAATCCTGAAGTACACCAAGCCATTATGCAAGTAGAGAGCGAAGAGCATGAAGCTGGAGAGATTGTACAGGTTTTACAAAAAGGGTATACCATTAAAGAGCGTATACTAAGACCTGCTATGGTAAGTACCTCTAAATAAGAATGCATTTTATGTAGAAGTGCTACTAAAGTGGCACTTTTAAATTTAAAAAAAATATACAATACGAAAAAATAATTTAAGGAAAATAGATGAGTAAAGTTTTAGGAATTGACTTAGGAACAACAAACTCTGCAATGTCAGTGTTTGAAAATGGTGAAGCAAAAATTATTGCAAACAAAGAGGGTAAAAATACAACCCCTTCTATTGTTGCATTTACAGATAAAGGTGAAGTGCTTGTGGGTGACTCTGCAAAGAGACAAGCCGTAACAAATCCAGAGAATACTATCTACTCTATTAAAAGAATCATGGGTATGATGTTTGATGAAGAGCATGCAGCAGAAGCGAAAGCTAGACTTCCATATCATATTATCAACAGAAATAATGCTTGTGCTATTGAGGTTGGAGATAAAGTCTATACACCTCAAGAGATTTCAGCAAAAATTCTTATGAAACTAAAAGAGGATGCAGAGGCTTACCTTGGTGAGACGGTAACGGATGCTGTTATTACGGTTCCTGCTTACTTTAACGATGCACAAAGAAAAGCGACTAAAGAGGCTGGTACCATTGCTGGACTAAATGTTCTTAGAATTATCAATGAGCCAACATCAGCAGCACTTGCTTATGGTCTTGACAAAAAAGATGCAGAGCAGATTGTCGTTTACGATCTTGGTGGTGGTACTTTTGATGCTACTGTACTTGAAACGGGTGACAATGTTGTAGAAGTTATGGCAACAGGTGGAGATGCATTCCTTGGTGGTGATGACTTTGATAATAAGATTATTGATTTTGTAGCGAGTGAATTCCAAAACCAGACAGGTGTGGATATTAAAGCTGATGTAATGGCTCTTCAGAGAGTTAAAGATGCTGCTGAGGCTGCCAAAAAAGAGCTTTCATCTTCAACAGAGACTGAGATTAACTTACCATTCATTACAGCTGATGCAACAGGACCAAAACACCTTATTCAAAAAATCACCAGAGCAAAATTTGAATCACTTATTGATGATTTGGTAGCAAGTACCATTACAACTATTAGAAATGTTCTTGCTGATGCAGGTGTATCAACATCTGAAATTAATGAAGTTGTTATGGTTGGTGGATCAACAAGAATCCCATTGGTTCAAGAGGAAGTTAAAAAGTTCTTTGGTAAAGAGCTTAACAAGTCTGTAAACCCTGATGAAGTTGTTGCACTAGGTGCTGCGATTCAGGGTGGGGTACTTAAAGGTGATGTAAAAGATGTTCTTCTTCTTGATGTTACACCATTGAGTCTTGGTATTGAAACTTTGGGTGGAGTTACTACTAAAGTAATCGAAAAAGGGACAACGATTCCAGCGAAGAAATCACAAGTATTCTCAACAGCTGAAGATAACCAACCAGCCGTAAGTATTCACGTACTTCAAGGTGAGAGAGAGTTTAGTAAAGATAACAAATCATTGGGTATGTTTGAGCTTAGAGATATTCCAGCAGCTCCAAGAGGGGTTCCACAGATTGAGGTAACTTTTGACATTGATGCCAATGGTATTTTAACTGTTTCTGCACAAGATAAAGGTACAGGTAAATCTCAAGAGATCAAGATTACTGGTTCGTCAGGACTTTCTGATGAAGAGATTGAAAAAATGGTTCAAGATGCTGAAGCTAACAAATCAGAAGATGAGAAGAGAAAAGCATTGGTAGATACTAGAAATCAAGCTGATGCTTTAGTTCACCAGACTAAAAAATCATTAACTGATTTAGGTGATAATTTTGATGCTGCTGAGAAAGCAAACATTGAAATCGCAATTAGTGACCTTGAAGCAATCTTAAAAGACGATTCTGCAACTAAAGAGCAGGTTGAAGATAAAGTTAAGGTATTAACTGAAAAGTCTCATAAATTAGCAGAGGCTGTATATGCAAAAGAGCAGGGTGGTCAAAAAGAACAAGCTGCTAAAAAAGCAGATGATGATGATATCATTGATGCTGAGGTAGAGTAAAACTCTGCTATAATATCTCTAAAAATATTTGGAGATATTATGGATATTAAAAAATGTAAAACACTTGATGAAGCCAGAATAGAGATAGATAAAGTTGATGAAAAGTTAGTGGAATTGGTTGCATTGCGTAATGCATATATTAAACAGATTGCTCATTTTAAAACAAGTGTTGATGAGGTGAAATCTGAAGAGAGAATTTCTGATGTGATTAGCCGAGCAAGAGCCAAAGCGATTGAGTTTGACCTCTCACCAAATCTTATTAATGATATGTTTATACGTATGATTGATGAGATGGTAGAGAGTGAAATCTCTGAGTTTAAAAATGCTAAAGTTTTTTAAACTTTAGTCATCTTTTTCATCTTCATCGTCACTTCCAGCTATGGCTCTAACACCAGCTGCTGTGACATCTATAGCAGCTCCTGCAACACTTCCAGCAACAGCAATAGGAGCTGTAATAATTTGCGTACATCCACTCATAAAAAAGAGACTAATAATAAGCATTGCAATTGATTGTTTCATAAGGTTTTCCTTGTAGTTTTAGATTTTAGACAAAAGATCTGATGGTAAAATTCTTGGGTAAACTTCACGGTAAGCTGGATTGTCTCCCATAAATTTCCACTCTTCTCCATTATCTTTCAGTGAGAGCAGTTTCTCCTCTTTTTTTATAACGATGGTTCTCTCTTTACTATCTATCTTAATATTATCTTTACCATATTTTCTTGTGAGAACATCATTTAACACACGGACACTTAACTCATCACTATAGAGTTCAGGATTTATAAAATTAAGTTTTATGGTACTATGAAAACTTACTTTTGAAAACTCACCATTACTATAGGGATAAACAGTGCCAATATTAGTAATGTTTGTTTCAAAAGATTCCACACTAATATGTTCTGAGGTTAAAAGGGTATTGATGTATTGTTGAAAGATATTTTTATTAATGGGTACAAAAAGCTTAGGGTAGGTCATGGCGATAATATTATCGGTATTGAGTGATTGAAGTTGTTGAAGATAGAGCGTTAAATACTCTTTAAGCTCTAGCTGTTTAACCGTGTATGATTGTCTCTCTTTCTCTTCACTAACAGGGTTTTTATCTTTTTTAACTTTAGTGTTATCAAAACAGCCTGTCATCCAGAGTAGAGAGATGCTTAATAAAAAAAATTTCATGGTATATTTTATTCCCCTAAATAAGTTTTTTGAATATTATATCATTTTTTTGAGATGACGTAGTAGGACTTTGCTCATTTTTGGGCTACTTAGAGGTTGACGCATTAGATTATATGAGTTAAGTTCTAAGGTCTTAAAAACAAATTGATTGTAGTCACTGTCGACATAAAATGAGAGACGATGAATAAAGAGTAGCATGGTTGCCATAGCTGAGGGGTAGAGTAGGTCATAAATATCATCGTATACGCTTACATCTCCATTAGAAAATTTCCATTTTCCATACTCATAAAACTTATCGATGGATTGATTTGCTATACTCTCTGCCAATATAAGATATTTTTGATTATTCGTCACAGTATAGGCATTTAAAAGAGTCGTGCCTAAATAAGCATAATCTTCTAAAAATGCTTTGATATCTTGAGTATGATAAAGTTCTTGATGAATATAATAATTATCTAAAAGTGTTTCAAGAGAGTCAATAGCTATTTTTAGGTAATGCTCCTCTATTTGACTGAGATGAAAAAGTGTATCTATCATCATGGCATTAAATGAGGTGACTACTTTGGTATCAATAAAGTGTGAACCATCATCTTTTTTTAACATGTTACTATAAAAAAGTTGGTTTTCACTCATCTTGTCTAA
>JAHZJZ010000092.1 GCA_022600655.1 Campylobacterota bacterium
CCTGGGTGAAAGTTAAGGAGTTCTAACCCTAGTTGGTCACAACGTCTAAGTTCATCTATAAAGGCTTCTCTTGACTTCTCTAACTTTTCAATATCAGGGTTTCCAAGGTTAATAAGATAGCTATCATGAGGAAGTACATGTTTAGGTGCGATGCCAGACTTTTCAAGATTGGCTTTAAAACTCTCTATCATCTTCTTTTCTAGTGGTTTAGCTACCCATTGACGTTGATTTTTAGTAAAGAGAGCAAAAGCTTTTGCTCCTATTTTTATTGCATTAAGTGGGGCATTGTCAACACCTCCACTTGCACTTACATGTGCGCCTACAAATTTCATTGTGGTTTAACCTTAATAAGTATTTTATTTATTTTATCACGAAATATTCGCTCACTACTTATAACAGAATAGGTGATATCATACAGATCCTCTTTTTTGATATTTTGAGTAAAGCCGTTACTATTTTGAGTTATGCCTCTCTTCTCAAAAATAGCATTACCTTGAAAAATATTTTCTAATAGGGTATCAGGATAAGAGCTATGTAGAACATTAGCATTAAAATCCTTTTTCTCCATACACTTAAACAGAGACATACAGATGTTTAAAGCATTAATATCTATACTAACTAACGGTTGACCCATACTATAGATTTCTACTTTGACCAAATCACTTTTTTTATAAATAAATCCCATATCTGAATATTTCATCTTTGGGGTTTTAATGGTGATTAACGCACTTTCTTGATTTTTTTCACTAATAAGCTGTTTGCCTGTACATCCATGTAGAAGCAGTAGGGTGAGTGTTAAAATAGCGATTTTCTTTAGCATAGAGAGCATCCTTTTTTTAGTTACAAGTATAGCAAAAAACAAAATTTAAAATCTTTGATTTAGTTTAAGTATAATTTAAGAAATATTAGGTATAATTTCGACCACAAGTTGTTAATGGCCCCTTCGTCTAGCGGTTAGGATCCATGGTTTTCATCCATGTTACAGGAGTTCGAGTCTCCTAGGGGTCACCATTTTTAACTTGTTCTTCTTTATATTTAGTGGCCCCTTCGTCTAGCGGTTAGGATCCATGGTTTTCATCCATGTTACAGGAGTTCGAGTCTCCTAGGGGTCACCACTAAATTTTCACACCATTTATCTTTTATAATCTTTTTGTCTTTTATAAACTTTATATGTTTTATACCCTGAGTAGATTGCTACCAGTATTAAAATAGCTTTAGTTAGCATATGCCAGTTATTGATGTTGAAATCAACAGAGATGATTGAGAGAATTAGCCATGCTATGGTGAGTTCAGCTAAAAAGTAAATGATGGGCGTAATATAGTGCTTTTTTCTTTTTTCTTGTTGCTCGTTTCCATTATCTATTTTCAATGTTTATTCCTTAAAAAATATTGATAAGTTTATTATAAAATAGAAAAGGTAAAAGAGGGGTTTTTACGTAGCTAAACTTTTTTAAGTTTAGCTACGTATATTAACAAAGGGAGATATAGTAGTACCTCCTACATAGTTGTAGGAGGATTTTGTCTTACATAAATAGTTCTCTTTTAACACCAGCAAACCACTCACGAGTAGCTTTACCAGTACCTTTAGATCTGAACTTACCGTTTCCATCTTTTGGCTTAGGAACATGTCCTTTACCTTTAAGAACACCACTTGCATCTGCTGAGAACTCATGAGTAACCATGATAGCCTCTTCAGGAGCTCCACCAACCATTGAGTAACATACATTTGCCGCTGCTGCTGGAAGACCTGCTTTTGGATCATCAGCTTTACCTGAAAGTTGAGCTACAATTTGACCTGCTGCTCTTTTTGCACCCCAGATAGCTGTTTGACCACTTGGTGGGATTTTATGAGCAACTGCATCACCAACTACATAAACGTTTTTGTCAGACTTAGATCTAAAGCTGTACCCATCCATCAGTGCATAACCTGCACCATTGGTCTCAATGTCAGCCATCTTAGTTACAGGTGAACATTTGTTAACTGGGATAAGGTTACAAACTTCATATTTAGCTGTCTGTTTCTTAGCGTCATCTGCATCACCCTCTTCAAGTGTTGCTGCATCAGGGAACTCAAGATAGGTAATCTCTTTCTTAGCCGTATCAACATCAATAACTTTTGTGAACCCTTTATAGTCAATGAGTCCATCATAAAGGTCTGCCCAACTCTCTTTAAAGGCTGCACCTTTAGCAAACTTACCACCTCTGGTATCGAGAACAACAACTTTACCTTTAATCTCTTCAGTTTTAAGGTAGTGAGCCATCATCGCAGCTCTCTCATATGGTGCTGGTGGACATCTATATTTTCCTGCTGCAGGAGGAACGATAACAATATCACCATCATCCATATCAACCATTTGTCTCTTAAGTGCTAAGTGTTCACTTCCTGGCATTAATGCTGCTGGACAAGCTTGAGCTACAGAAGCGATTTTATTTGCATCCCACTCTGGGAATTGACCTTCATAGTCATAAGCGATACCTGGAGAGAGTACTAAAATGTCATAAGCAAAGTTACCACTGGTAGTGGTTACACTTTTTGCTTTTCTGTCAATCGCTGTTACTTCTGCTTGAACAAAGTTATAACCATGTTTACTCGCTGGTGCATAGTAGTCATGAGTTAATGTCTCAAGTGAAACATCTTTTAGACCACCAAGGTAGGTATTACTAAATGGACATGCCATAAAGATATCTTTTTTCTCGATAAGTGTTACATCGATACTCTTATCTTTTTTCTTAAGCTCTTTAGCCATAGTAAGACCACCAAAACCACCACCAACGATGACTATAGTTTTACCACTAGCTTTATTTGCTACTTCAGCCGCAGTTGCTGATGTAACTACTACAGATGGGATTACAGCTGCTGCTGCTGCAACTCCTGCCAATTTAAATAAATCTCTTCTTTCCATACTCATTTCTAAAACCTTCCTTTACTTTTTATTTTAGGTTAATGTTATCATAACAGATAAAACTTTAATATTAGATAATTTATTATCATTTTTATTTATTACTTTAGAGAAAAAGTAACATTAAGTTTTTCTTATACTTACTTTTTTGTTGGACGTAGTTTCATATGACAAGAGGTACACTCTCTAAGTGCAAGACCATAATTTTGTGCTACGGCATCCATATTTTTGTCTCTTAACTCATCAAGCATCTCATTAATATACATCCAAAGCATGATTTGTCTCTTTTTTGAAAATTTATGTGCATACTGTTGATCTTTATCAAGAAAATCGTTTGGATCAACCTTTTCAAGGTTTACAAGTACAGCTTTAATGCTATCTGCACCCTTTTTGATACACTTTCCATCTTCACATCTATAGAGAAGTCCTTTTTGGATTTCATCCATTCCTCCTGCCATAGTAATCATATCTTTGATTCTATCGACCTTTGTATACTCTTTATCGGCTGCAACAACGGTTGATGTTGCTAATAGTGATGTAAGAAGCAGTGCTTTACCTAGTTTTATCATTTTGTCTCCTTTTAGTATTGAATGATATCTTTTGAGAAGTTTTTAAGTGTAACAACTTTTGCCTCAGTTTTCACTAACTTTTTAGCTTTACGTTTATTTCCATAGTATTTTTTAAATTCTGGTTTAAACGCATCCATATAGTCATGGAATCTATCAGGACCTAATACACCAACTGCCCAAATCTCATCATTTTCATCAATCTCTAGTACAATCTGAGCAAGACCCTCTGTCGCTGGGCCTGAAAGACGTTTACCACCATCTTTAGGGTCAAATGCTGAGAGGTGAGATGAACATAAGAATACACCAGCCTCTTTTGCATCTGGCATTGCTAATGTTTTACCTTTTCTCTCTAAGTATTGGAAGAAGGTATCATCAGGTGTTGGGTGGGTTAACTGGTGAGGGCAGATTGCAGAGTAGGCAACGATAGAACCTTTTTTACCCACACCACCTTTAAAGATATACTCTGTGCCATCATCAGCTTTGAGTTTTACATCTTTGTTTGTTGCTTCACCTAAGTCAACCATAATAGATGGGGTTGCGACATGAGGGAAGTTGAAAACATAGTTCTCTTCAACAGTTAGGGTACTTGCTTTTAGAGGGTTTCCATCAGCATCTTTTAATTGTATCTTCTCATAGGTCTGATACAATGCACCATCATCTGCGTAGAGTCTTTGTGTAATAAGTGACGGAGCAATAACAATCGCTGCTGCTGATGTTCCCGTCAATTTTAAAAAACTTCTTCTTTCCATTTTTCAAATATTTATTCAATTTTTCGATGTCTTTTTTTCCGGGAACAAACCGTTTGTTCATATAATCCAGTTTAATGGTGAATAACCCGTTTGGTCCTTTGTTACCTTTTCATGACACATCGAAGGTGATCCACAACAATCAATGTATTCCGGGTAATTGTCCCCGTTGTCGTCCATAAGAAAACCAATTAAACGTTCCTTGTAAAATTGCGCATCCTTTAACAATTGGTCGCGGAAAACATAGGTGTTTTGACGGTCATTTGCTTGTATATTTTCATCCGAAACACGACCGACCGATTTGTTTGTCAATTTTTCATTGAGTAATAAAGATC
>JAHZJZ010000093.1 GCA_022600655.1 Campylobacterota bacterium
TCATATATTATATTAAAAAAATAATTTTATGTCAATTTTTCTAAATAAAACTAGGAGCATCATTAGCAAAGAGTATCAAATCCCCTGCCGTAGTCTGCTCAACTAACATCTCCTGCATTTTATCTTTACTCTCTAGTTTGACCAGTTTACTCTCATCTACATTCTCTTGGAAGATTTTATAGTTTAGGTCTCCTGTTACCACCACAACATCAAATACTTCATTTGCTCGTTGTGCTACTTGGACATTAAACTCATCATCGACTTCTACTAAACCTGGGGTGATGAGTACTTTCCTACCCTCATAAGTAGAAGCTAGGTTAAAGCCCTCTAACATCCCGTCGATATTACCATTGAAACTATCATCAATGATGAGCTTTCCACCTGCATCCATTCGTTGGAGTCTGTGAGGAGTTGCTTCAAGTGTTTTAAGCTGTTGTTTAATGGTCTCTTCATCTACATCTAAAGCTCTTGCTATTTTAATGGCAGCTGCGATATTCATTGCATTGAACGAACCTAAGATGTTGGCATGGTAGTTCTCACCATCCATTTCAAAGTCTAATCCATCAAGAGTTGCTCTTATATTACTAATCTCTTTACCAAAAGAGTGGACAATTTTTTCAGGTTTAACCATAGCAGAGTCATGTACCCATGCCTCTTTAAGTCGTTCTGATTGAAGAATTTCCATTTTGGTATTTCGGATATTTTCTAAATTACCAAAGTACTCAATATGAGCTGGACCAATTTTACCCACTACAACTAAGTGAGGATTTACAAACCTTGATATCTCTTTAATATCCCCTGCCCCTCTTGCTCCCATCTCTACTACATAGACTTCTGTGTCACTTGGTAGGTCATCGTTTATATCTTTGAGTACGCCTCCAAAGGTATTGACCGAACGTGGTGTTGCATAGGTATTATACTTTGCAGAGAGAATATGAGCTATATAGTTTTTAATACTGGTCTTACCGTAACTAGCAGTTATACCAACTACTACCATCTTATCCATAGCGTCCAACTTTTTCTCAGCTTTCATCTGAAAACCTCTAAAGAGCATCTTCTCCATAATATAAGAGATAAAATAGGCTAAAAAGATAGGGATAAGTACAGCAAAACTTTCATAGTCAACTCCAGCAAACTTTAACATCACCACAAAAACAGTAAAGAAGACTAAAGCAGCAAAGAAACGTTTAACTCTACCTGTAAAAACCAACTGTTTATCTTGTTCACTTCGCCACTTATATAACATACCTATATAGACGACGGTTGCAATAATACTAAGATTAAACTTTGCCAAAATAAAATAGGCAAGTAGAGGTACTAAGAAGTAGACCAGATGCCACCATGCTTTAGTATGGTGAAAAATCACCCTCTCTAACTTATAGCTATACCACTGCATATTGGTCATAAAGTAGTAGCTAAGAGCCAAAACGAAAAGTATATTACTGAGTACTTCTATGAAAATCATTTGATGTCATCCTTTGTCTGTTTGAAAAAGGTATTTTATCATAGGGTGACTGTAGCGTGGGCATTCCTGCCCACGATTAATATAAATATTATTTCCATGGGCAAGAATGTTCAAGCTACGACGCTATCTCAGCCTTAATCTCATCAGCAATAAACTTTGCATGTTGCAAAAAGAAGAAGTGGTCACCATCAAGAGGGTAAAACTTACTATTATCTATAATTGAGGCTATCTTCTCTCCTGTATAAAGAGGGGTAGCCGTATCCTCTTTTCCCCAAAATAGCAATCCTCTACCTTTATATTTAGCAAATGAAGATTCAAAATCTTCATCAACCACATTTTTAAAGGTCTCGTACATCTCATGACTCATCCCCTTAGCATCTGGAGCGACAAAGAGTTCACGTATTTTAGCAAAGCCCAAAGGTTTGAGAAATTTAAAAGTAGCAATTTTTACTTTAACCGACCATGGTTTTTCAGTGACAATACCAGCCGAAGAGAGCAGTACCAAGTAGTCAGGTTTTAAGAGTGTAGCAACTTTTCCACCAAAAGAGTGACCTATAATCACCTTTGGATTTAACCCCACTGCTTTCATAAAAAGTTTGACAATATAAGCATAATCTTCAGTGGTGAGTATCATCTCATTATTGCTCCCACCAAAACCTGGCATATCCAGATAGGTTTGACGATAACCTTCAAACTGCTCACTAAAAGCCTGTTTCATAATCTCTTTGTTACTACCCCAACCATGTAAAATCAATATACCTATTTTAGCACTGGGATTACACATCTCATAACTTAATTTAAACGACTGCTTTTTGTAATTTATCTCTTTGATTGCCATGATACTACTTTATTTGAAATTACACAATTCTAACACAATAATTATTATGTCAATGCCTTAGAAGAGACAAATGCTGTTGAAAATGCCCATTGAAAATTATATCCACCAAGTTCACCTGTTACATCAAGCACTTCACCTAAAAAATAGAGGTTTTCAACTCTACGACTCATCATCGAACTGGCATCTATCTCATCGGTATCTATACCTCCTTTGGTCACCTCAGCTTTTCCATAACCAAATGTTCCTGCTGGTGCAAAAGAGTAATTTTTTAAACTCTCTAATTTTTGCCACTCTTGACTGCTTAATCGATTGGCTGATTTATCTTCTATATTTAACTCTTCTAAGAAAGCTTTAGCGACACGGCTTGGTAACCCTACTAAGTTACTAATATTCTTTTTAGAGGACTTTAGAAACTCTAGTTTTATAGTTGGCAAAAAGTCTATCGTTATTTTCCCTTTTTCCCAATAGAGTGAGGCATCTAATACAGCAGGACCGGAGATACCTTTATGAGCAAAGAGTAATGAACCATTTATCTCCTTTTCACCAACTCTTATTTTGACATCGGTTGAAATACCTGAAAGTGTCTTAAAAAAGAACTGCTCAGGCTGTACCGTAAAACCAACTAAACCTGGAGCTAAGGTATTAACACTATGCCCAAAAGATTTAGCGATATCATACCCTATAGAGGTAGCTCCTATTTTAGGAAAACTCAACCCTCCAGAGGCTACCACAACATTTTTGGCTATAAAGATACCTTGACTAGTCTGTAGCTCAAAAAAATCACCCTTTTTTTCAACCTTTTTCACCGTAGTTTGAAGTTTCAACTTTTTATTCTCTATCTCTCTTTTGAGTACATCAACTACCTCTTTAGCCGAAGTTTTACAAAAGTATTGACTGTTTTTACGAAGCTCTGGTGTTAACCCTCGTTCACCTAACCATGTGAGCAGTCTGTTTTGGTCAAAGCGTTTGATAATATTACGTACAAAACGTTGATTGCCTAGATAGTTTTTAGGTTTGACATTGTCATTGGTAATATTACACCGTCCACCACCAGAAATAAGTATTTTGCTGCCAACTTTTGGGTTATTGTCGATAATGAGAAAGTCTCTATGGGACAATAATGCTCCCAATAGTAATCCACTCGCCCCTGCCCCGATAATAATCGTATCTGCTTTTTGATTTTTCATTTTGGGATTATAGCAGGTTATTAAACCAACTCCAAAATTTCACCAAAAGGAACATCAGTGGCTTCAGGCATCACCCACAACACATCAATCAACGGTTCATAGTTTGGAAAACTTCCTTTCCCATCGGTAAAATAGATTAAAAATCTAAAATCTTCATTTTCATCTATGACATGTTCAAACACAGGACGAAAATCCGTTCCCCCTCCTCCTTTGAGCGTAGGCTCCAAAGGCTCCATCGGGGTTAGTCGCTGTATATTCTGAATAGCAGCATCACACTCAATCAACTCTATCACATAGTGGGTAAAGACCTGCATTATCTCATACAACTCAGCCAAAAAGAGCTTTAACAGCTCATCATCAATCGAAGCCGATGTATCAATCGCCACCACAATTTTAAGCTCTTCTCCATAAATAGAGGGCAATGCAATACCACGATAGAGGTGCTTTTTAGATGAGGGAAACATCTTATAGTCACTCTTCGCATGGGCATTCACATAACGGTACAGCTCATCTCGCCAAGCAATTTTAGACTCTTGTTTAGACTCCACAAATCGCTCTATCCCTTTAGGTAAATCACCATGTTTTTCCAGTTTAATATTAAGCTGTTCTAACAGAAGCTCATACTCCTCTTGTGCCAACAACTCCTCGGGAATCTCCTCTTCACTTATCTGCTCGGTCTGTTGCTCCTCCTCTTGAGGTTCATCGTTCTCTTTTAAATCAAGCTCACCTAACAATATAGTGTAAATCTGTTCAGCATAAAGCGTCTCAAACCTTGAAGCATAGTTTGCCATTGGTGGTAACATAAAGCCATTTTCAACCAACAAATCATTAATAGCATAATCAGAAGCCAAATTCCAAACAGAACTCACCTTCCCTTTTCCTCTATCGCTATGAAACAGAGCCTGATGCATCGCAGCATTGGCTAAGAGCGTACTCACCTCATTAATGGTTAATACTTCCAGATACTCATCGTTATACTCAAACGCATCACCTCTATTTTGAATGGATGCAATGTTGTTGTTAATACGTAAATCTAGTGAGGTTATGAGTGTTCCAAAGTAAGGATTTTCTAGCATTAGTTTGGTTTTGGCTTGGTCTATTTTCTCGTTTGTGACTATTTTTACATCTTGTGGTATCATATTACTTCTTTATTGTTTTTACAATATCAAGTAATGTTACATTACTTTCATCTTTAATTAATCCATTTGTACTGGGTCTAAAAATAGCATCTAATATTAGTCTTCTATCGTCCTTTTGTAATCCACCACCTTCATTTATAAGTGCTAAATAAGTTAATATCATCGTCTCTTTTTCATGAGCTTCTTCTTTTAAATGTAAATTACTAAATGCCATTTTCAATAATATTCTTGAAATCCAAATAAGCAAAGACAATAAA
>JAHZJZ010000094.1 GCA_022600655.1 Campylobacterota bacterium
AGCATAGGAACCGATGGCTTTAGCCTCGTTATGTTCGGAACTAAAGTCCAAATGAGTTTTGAAAGAACTCTAGTAGAGATATAACTTTTTAAAGGAGAAGTGATGAAGAGTAGACTGAGGCGGTATTTAAAATAGTTGACACTTTATTGTAGCGTGGTGCATTCTTGCCCACGAAAGATAGTTTATATCCGTTCATCGTGGGTTAGAAAACGCCACGCTACAAAGCTAGTGATGAGAGATACCAAAAGTGGGAATTTTTTACAAATCATACATACAAAGGAGTAAATATGAGACAATACATCAAAGGAGTAGCACTAAGCTTACCTATCTTATTGATAGTAGGTTGTGGTGACTTAGACAAACCAAGTAATGAAGCAGTTGAAGGGGGAGAGATGGTTGTAAACTTCTCAGCAGCCATGATGAAACAAAACCTCATCTCAGAGGGTATTGCTGATGAGAACAGCACTGTATTTGGATATAAAGCCTATAAAATTCCTTATACAACCACCGATGAACAAGGTAATGAAGTATCAGCTTCTGGGCTTTTTGTAATCCCTACAGGGATGCCTGATGCCGTGGGTCAAATTGGTCTCTCAATGGTAAGTGATGACCATGGAACTATTTTTGCCAATGCAGATGCTCCATCGGTTATTGGCTCTAACAATGGTACTCCTGATGGCTCAGCCATTATTTTAACGTCATTAGGAGGATTTGCTACACTGCAACCTGACTATATAGGTTTTGGTGATTCAAATGATCACTATCATCCATTTGTACAAAAAAACTCTTTAGCTAATGCAACGATTGATTTTATTAAAACCGTAAAAACATTTGCTACTACTAACAGTATCACTCTAAATAACCAACTCTTTTTGACTGGTTATAGTGAAGGTGGTTATGCGGCACTTGCTACACTACAAAAGATAGAAGCTGATGAAGAGCTTACTGTAACCATGGCTGCACCAATGGCAGGACCTTATGATCTGAATACCACAGCTTTTGGTGTCTTAACCCAACCAGAGCTTTCAGTTCCATCATTTATGGCAAATGTCGGGTATGCGTATGCTAAGACCTATAATCAAGAGGTCAGTTCTATTATCAACGAACCTTACGCCTCGAAGCTACCTACACTCTTTGATGGTTCATTAAGTCGTGAAGCGATTGACCCTGAATTAACCACAGTAACGACAGGGGCAGATGGTCTCTTTAATCCTACTCTTGTAGGTGACTTCTTAACCAATCCATCAAACTGGTTTAGAGAAGCTGTTTTAGAAAACTCTTTACATGTATGGGTACCTAATAGTTCTGTGCGATTTGTACACTGTCAAGGGGATGATGTGATTCCTTATGGTATTGCACAAATAGCAGAGGGAACCATGAAGGCAATGGGAGCAGCTGATGTTGCACTCATTCCTGTTGAGCCTACTTTAGGGTTGGCTGACAGTGTAGGTCACTCTGAATGTGGACCAATGGCATATGGTTTAACAACACAGATGTTTTCAGATGTAAGAAAAGCAACAATTGGGTATTAAGAGGAGATACAATGAAAAAGATAATCACACTAAGCATACTAACAAGTTCATTGGTACTAGCAGGTGCCTATAAAGTACCAGAGCAATCTGTAAACTCTATGGCACTGGGTGCTGCCTATGTAGCACACACTACAGGTGCTGACACAGCCTACTATAACCCTGCAAACATGGCATTTCTAAGTTCAGATAAGCAGATGATGGAGGGGGGAATAACCTTAGCCCACCTTCCACGAAATAAATTTTCAGGAGTTCAAGCTTTCTCAGAAACTGAATTCTATCCAGCCAATGGTGAATCAGAAATAGAGAACCTACTGCTACCTTTCCTTCACTATGTCTCAAACCCAATGGGGGACTTACGATGGGGTGCTAGTTTAACGATTCCAGGTGGTCTAACCAAACGTTGGGAGTCACCTTACCAAAAACTCTTTGCTGAGGAGTTTACGCTTAAAGTAATTGAGATTAACCCTGTTCTCTCTTATAAACTGGCTGATAATTTTGCCATCGGTGGTGGAGCAAGATTTATCTACTCTGAGGGCGTTGTCTATAGTGATGGTGCTGATTCAGGTGTGCCTGTGAAAAGAGAGATGCAAGGAGATACCATCCAATATGGGTATAACCTTGCTATGACTTACAAACCAACCGATGATATCAATATGGCTGCAACCTATCGTTCAAATATTGATCTTAAAGAAGAGGGACAAGCTAACCTCTACTTAGGTGCTGCAGGGAAACAGTTTGATGCCGATGTGACCGTACCACTTCCAGCTGCATTAAATTTAGCTATTAGTAAAACATGGTTAGATAAATTTACACTAGAGTTTAACTACGAACGAACCTACTGGTCAGCTTATAAAGATTTAGACTTTAACTATAACGCTCCTATTCAAGCTTCACTCGTCTCCTCTTTTGATGACCCAAAAGACAGAAGCTGGAAAGATACCAATACTTTTAGAGTTGGAGCTACTATAGAGATGGACAACATCACCTTTATGATGGGTTTTGCTAAAGATGAAACCCCTGCTCCAAAGAAAAATGTTAGCTATGAACTTCCTGACACAGATGCAGAGGTTATCGCTATGGGTATTCGTGTTCAAGCAACAGACAACTTAACTTGGGGTCTAGCCTATCTTCATGATGAGAAAGAGGGTATGTCACTTATGCCAGGAGAGAATAGTGGAGGGATTATTGGTTCATTCTCAGCAGGAGGGGCAGACCTTCTTACCGCAGGTATAGGTTATACCTTTTAGTAAAAAATCATATAAGGAGGTATCATGAAATATCCATTTAAAAACTTCTATGACCTCATCACTCAACAGGCAAAAAAAAGAGGGCGAAAAACAGCTCTCTTTGTTGGGGATGAGAAGATAAGCTATAAAGAGCTACATCAAAAAGCCGATACTTTAGCTGCCTTTTTAGCTAACAATGAAGTAAAAAAGGGAGATAAAGTTGCTCTGTTTATGCGTAACTCGGCTGAGTTTATTTATGCTGTTTTAGCCATTAATAAACTAGGAGCCATATCTGTTCCTATCAACACCTTTTTAAAAGAGCATGAGCTTAGCTATATACTAGAAGATTCAGAAGCCAAAGTACTGATTAGTTCACAAGTACATGAAGCTGTTGTTAAACATGAAGAGGTTCAGAGCAACCTTAACCTAACCATTTGGGAGGGAGAGTTTAGTGAGTACAATACGCGTCATGTTCCGTTCGATAAAGCCATAACTTTTCCTGAACAGGTCGAGGACAACAGTATGGGTTCAGAAGAACTAGCAGTTATCATCTATACCTCTGGAACCACGGGAAAACCTAAAGGAGCGATGTTAAGTTGTCAAAATATCTTCTCCAATGCTCATGGAGGGGCTTTGCATGTTGATGCCAACCATAAAGAGAGAGTCGTTGTCTTTCTACCAATGTTTCACTCTTTTACCTTTGCTATTGGGGTGATTATGCCTCTTTATTTAGGGGCTAGTTCAGTTGTAATTAAATCTCTTAAACCATTTGCCAATATTTTTAAGCAAGTACTCCTCAAACGGGTTACCATCTTCTTAGGTATTCCCGATGTCTATAATGCTTTGGTCAAAGCCAAACTGCCATGGTACTTTATGTGGTTTAATGCCGTTCGTATCTTTGTCTCAGGAGCAGCTGCCTTGCAACCTAAAACGTTAGAGGGTATGCAGAAAAAATTTACACGCTCTAAGCTTCTTGAAGGGTATGGTCTTAGTGAAGCTTCACCAGCTGTTAGCATCAACCCCATTAAACAGCAAAAAGCCAAATCGGTAGGAACAGCCCTTCACGGCTATCAAATCAAAATTGTTAATGAGAATCTTATGGAGCTTCCACGAGGTGAAATAGGTGATATTATGACCCATGGAGACAACATTATGTTAGGGTATCTCAAACGCCCAGAAGCAACTGCTGAAACCATCATCAATGGTTGGTTACTCACGGGTGATATGGGTTATATGGATGAAGATGGTTTCCTCTATATTGTTGACAGAAAAAAAGATTTGGTTATCTCGAAAGGAATCAATATCTACCCACGAGAGCTTGAGGAGGTTATCGATGGATTTACAGGCGTTGCCTCTTCAGCAGTGGTTGGTATACCCGATGAAAACAGTGGAGAGATACCTATCGCCTACATCGAGCTTGAAGAGGAGGTTGAAAGCATTGATGAGTTGGCTCTTAAAAAACATCTAAGAGAAAACTTAGCCAACTATAAAGTGCCTAGACAACTTCACTTTATAGATGAACTGCCTAAAAATGCCACAGGGAAAGTACTCAAACGAGAGCTTAAAGAGCAACTGAAAAAGTCATCGTAAAATGAGCTCCATGGTTGCCATTGGTAACCTCTAGCTCTCCTCCTTTATGCTCTTCAACAATTATTTTTGCTATATAGAGTCCTAAACCTGTCCCATACTTTTGCATTTTAGTTGAGAAGTATGGGTCAAATACTCTATTTATATTCTCTTGTGTTATCCCTCCAGCATTATCTTCAATATGTAAATAGGTCTTACGCTCTTTCGTCTCTAATCTAATTTTAATCCATCTATTATGATTATCACTCTGCTGTGCTAAAGCATCTTTGGCATTACGAACAACATTGGTAATTGCCTGAGCAAGTTTATTAGGGTACCCCTCCTCTAGTAATAACTTTACTCCTGATACCATCTCAATGTTAACTTCTATCTGTTTCTCTTTAAGCATTGGTTCTAAAACCTCAACAGCGTTTTTCACAACCTGCATAAGATTAAAAGAGACTTTTTCTTTATCTGCTTTAAAAAAGTTACTAAAGTCATTAATAACCTCAGACATCTGTCTAATCTGTTGTCTGGAGTTTTTTTGAAACTCGTCCATTTTATCACTATCGAGTTTTTCCATACCTTGACAGATATTTAACTTTTCATTTAAAAGTGAAAGTGTATTAAGTGGTCCTTTCCATTGATGGGCTATCATGTTAACAACTTGTCCCATCTGTA
>JAHZJZ010000095.1 GCA_022600655.1 Campylobacterota bacterium
AGGGTCCGGGTCAACTCCCCTGTTTTAGCATTATCTAATGAATTAGAGACGGGCAAAAAGTGCAAAAAATTTACCTAAAAGGTGAAATCCACAAAGATATCCGTGTACCTGTTCGTGAAATCACTTTAAGTAACGATACAAAGCTAGGTGTTTACGATACCTCAGGCCCTTATACTGACCCATCAGTTGAAATCGATGTAGGGCAAGGGATTCCTGCTATTCGTAAAGAGTGGATTGCTGGACGCGAGGATGTAGAGGAGTATGAGGGGCGAATCATGGAACCTGAAGATAACGGCTACAACACCGAAGAGCAACTGGAGTTTGTAACAGCTGGTTCAAAAGGGTTGGTAAGAACCCCACTTAGAGCTAAAAAAGGTAAAAATGTATCTCAGTTGCACTACGCACGACAGGGAATTATTACCCCTGAGATGGAGTTTATCGCCATTCGTGAAAACCAAAACTTAGCCATGTCAACAGAGTACCTAAGCGATGCAGAGCGTGAAGAGCGACTCAAAGGAAATGATTTTGGAGCCAACCTACCAGAGAAGATTACCTCTGAGTTTGTACGTAAAGAGGTAGCAGAGGGTCGAGCTGTTATTCCATGTAACATTAACCATCCAGAGGTTGAACCGATGATTATTGGTCGTAACTTCTTGGTCAAGGTCAACGCCAATATCGGTAACTCTGCAACTACCTCATCTATTGCTGAAGAGGTTGAAAAGATGGTATGGTCAACACGTTGGGGTGGCGATACGGTTATGGATTTATCAACAGGTAAAAACATCCACACCACCCGTGACTGGATTTTGCGTAATTCACCTGTGCCTATTGGAACCGTACCTATCTATCAAGCACTTGAAAAGGTAAATGGAATTGCCGAAGACCTAACTTGGGAAGTGTTCCGTGATACCTTAATCGAACAGGCAGAACAAGGGGTAGACTACTTTACCATTCATGCAGGACTTCTACTGCATCATGTACCAATGACAGCCAAGCGTGTAACAGGTATTGTAAGCCGTGGTGGAGCCATTATGGCAAAATGGATGATTCACCACCATAAAGAGAACTTCTTAAATACTCACTTTGAGGATATTTGTGAGATTATGAAAGCGTATGATATTACCTTCTCTTTAGGTGATGGTCTACGCCCAGGTTCAGTAGCTGATGCCAATGATGAAGCACAGTTTGGAGAGCTTAAAGAGCTGGGACGTTTAACAAAAATCGCATGGGAGCATGATGTTCAAGCCCTTATCGAAGGGCCTGGTCACGTACCGATGCACATGATTAAAGAGAACATGGACAAGCAACTAGAGTATTGTCACGAAGCTCCATTCTATACACTAGGACCCCTCACTACCGACATTGCCCCTGGTTATGACCACTTCACCTCAGGTATTGGTGCAGCGATGATTGGTTGGTACGGATGTGCGATGCTCTGTTACGTAACACCAAAAGAGCATTTAGGTCTGCCTGATAGAGAAGATGTAAAAGAGGGACTCATCACCTATAAAATCGCAGCCCATGCAGCCGATATTGCCAAAGGTCACCCAGGTGCTAGAGCTAGAGATGATGCAATGAGTAAAGCACGATTTGAGTTTAGATGGGTAGACCAGTTCAACATCGGACTTGACCCAGAGAGAGCCAGAGAGTACCACGATGAGACCATGCCAATGGAGGCTGCAAAAGTAGCTCACTTCTGTTCAATGTGTGGGCCAAAGTTCTGTTCGATGAAAATCTCAGCCGATGTTAGAGAGTATGCAGATAGCTTAGGTACTGATGTAGAGACAGCCAAACAACAAGGGATGGATGAGATGTCAATGAAGTTCCAAGAGATGGGTTCAGAGGTTTATGTAGAGGCTGATAAGATAGAAAAGGTATAAGAACCGTAGGGTGTTGTCCCCGACAACACCGTCAAAACCAAATCAATACAATTAACGGTGTAGTCGGGGACTACACCCTACAAAAGGTGGAATGAAATGAATGTAGCAATAGCAGGAGCAGGATTGGTAGGACGAGTGTTGGCACTCAAGCTCTTAAAAAAAGGTGGGTACAACATTAACCTATACGACAGTGACACAGCCTATGGGGAAGAGGCAGCAGGAATTACAGCAGCAGGGATGTTGGCAGTATTTGCAGAGTTAGAGAGTGCTGAGTCGATTATCTTTGATATCGGACAAGAGTCGATTGCCCTTTGGCCATCGATTTTGGAGCAGTTGGATATATTAGACTCATTTCAGCATGAGGGGAGCATCATTACAGCTCACCCCCAAGATGTAAGTGAACTTGACCACTTTATTGAGTCACTACAGTCTAAAGTTGAAGAGGCTTCTAAAATTAAGATGTTAAACCGTGAAGAGATTATCGCACTAGAGCCTGACCTTGACCAGCACTCAAAGGGGTTCTATCTACCTCATGAGGGGCAAGTGGACGCACAAGTCTTTATGAAAACCTCTAGTGACTATCTTTTGGCTCATCCAAATGTGGTATGGCTTGAAGAGAAAGGTGTTGATAGCCTTGAAGAGGGAACTATTACTATTGGTAGTGAGAAACACCACTATGACTGGGTGTTTGATTGTCGTGGATTAGGTTCTCAAGTAGAGATGCCTAATCTACGTGGTGTTCGTGGTGAAGTTTTTTGGCTAGAGGCTCCAGAAGTGAAGATAACACGACCTACTAGAATGTTGCACCCACGCTATAAGATTTACATCGTTCCACGCCCTAATGACCGATACATTATCGGGGCCACGGAGATAGAGAGCGAAGATAAAAGCCCCATGTCGGTACGTTCGAGTTTAGAGCTTTTATCGGCTGTCTACTCCATGCACACAGGCTTTGCCGAAGCACGAATAGTTAACATGACCACCAACTGCCGACCAGCTTTCAAAGACAACCTACCAAAAATAGAGCATGGTGATAAGATTACTCGTATCAATGGACTCTATCGGCATGGATATTTGATGGCTCCTGCTATTGTGGAACAGGCATTAAATGAAGGGATATATAAATGATAGAGATTATAGTAAATGGTGAGAAAGCAAATATCAAAGATGAGTTAAACATCAGAGATATGATTAAAGCTTTGGACTATCAACAAGAGGTGTTTGCCATTGCTCTCAATGGAACATTTGTTGCCATAGACGCTTATGAAACAACAACCATTAAAGCTGATGACAATATTGAAATACTCGCTCCAATACAAGGTGGATAAAATGACAAAAAAAATAGAACAAGACAACTCATGGGAGATTGGTGGGAAACGATTAACAAGTCGACTGCTTATCGGTTCAGCACTCTATCCAAGTCCTGCCAATATGGAAGATGCAATTAAGGAATCTGAATCACAGATTGTAACTGTCGCACTACGTCGTCAAGCTGCAGGTGAAAATGCTGGAAATAATTTTTGGAATATTATTAAATCACTCAACATCAATGTTCTTCCCAATACAGCAGGATGCCACTCAGCCAAAGAGGCGATAACCATTGCACAGATGGCACGAGAGGTATTTGGAACTAACTGGATAAAACTAGAAGTCATAGGAGACC
Organism: Campylobacterota bacterium; assembly: GCA_022600655.1. GTDB lineage: Bacteria > Campylobacterota > Campylobacteria > Campylobacterales > Sulfurovaceae > UBA1140. The sequence goes on from JAHZJZ010000095.1 coordinate 3,544, forward strand.
AATACAACCTACAACCTGACCCATTTGAGACCGTAAAGGCTGCAGAAGTACTCATTAAAGAGGGGTTTGAAGTTTTTCCTTATACTACAGATGATTTGGTTGTGGCTAAACGCTTAGCTGATGTAGGGTGTAAAATTTTAATGCCTTGGGGTTCCCCTATTGGTTCAGGACAAGGGCTTATGAACCCTTCAAACCTAAAAGCTATTCGTAAACAGTTCCCAGAACTGAAACTCATCGTCGATGCAGGTATAGGAAAACCCTCCGATGCAACAGAGGCGATGCAGTTAGGGTATGATGGTGTTCTACTTAACTCTGCCATTGCCTTAGCACAAGACCCCGTTAAAATGGCACAAGCTTTTAAATATGCTGTAGAGAGTGGACGTTTAGGATATGAGGCTGGGGTAATGCAAGAGCGAGAGTTTGCTTCACCCTCTACCCCTACAGTTGGTACACCTTTTTGGCATCAGTTTAAATAAGATTTTATGACTTTAAAATAATTTTTAAATCCTAATACTTATAAATTTTTAAATTTTCTAAAAAATTAGTGTAAAAATGTAACATAAATAAAGTGTTACTAAAGAATACATATGTATAATATCGTTACACTTTTAAATCTAGGATTGAGTATTGCAGGATATAACACTGGTACTGTTGGGGGCTGGTTCAGCATCACGTTTTAAACTAGCCCCAAAGAAGCAATGGCTATGGAGTAAAGAGAAACCTATTTGGCTTCATGTTGCTGATAATTTTCAAGCCATACATGGGTTCAAAGAGACCATCATTGTGTCATCTAAAGATGATATACAGTCTATGTCTAACTTCGCAGACTACACCTTTATTGAGGGTGGTTCAAGTAGACAAGCATCACTGAAAAATGCACTTGAAAACATCTCTACCCCCTTTGTTTTAGTCTCAGATATTGCAAGATGTTGTCTTGACAATGAAATGATAAAACGTGTAATTTCAGCAAAAAAACACAGAAGTTGTGTAGTTCCTACACTTAATACTGTAGATACTCTCTATTATCAAAATGCACCCATCGACAGAGAATTGACCAAAATCATTCAAACACCTCAGCTTTCATGTACCAAAACATTGAAAGAAGCTTTAGCAACTAAAACGGAATTTACAGATGATAGTTCAGCTATTGCTTCACAACAAGGTGAAGTGATTTTTGTAGAAGGATCTGTAAAAGCTCATAAACTCACAACCATTGAAGATTTAGCAAAACTTCCATGTTTAGAGAAACCATCAACCAAAACCCTTACAGGTTTTGGCATTGATATTCACCCTTTTGAAGAGGGTAAACAGATGGTACTTTGTGGTGTTGAGATAGACTCTGCCTTTGGCTTCAAAGCACATAGTGATGGTGACGTGGCGATTCATGCACTTATCGATGCTCTGCTGGGTGCTGCTGGACTAGGAGATATTGGTGAATTTTACCCTGATACCTCTGATGAATACAAAGGGGCTAACTCTGCCGAACTTTTAAAAGACACCATACAACGTCTTAACAGACTTGGCTATGTACTAGGCAATGTGGATTTAACCATCATTGCACAGACACCAAGACTGTTAAACTATAAAAAAGCAATGCGATTTAATCTTGCAAACTTACTTAATCTTACACCAAACCTTGTTAACATTAAAGCAACTACAGCTGAAAAGCTGGGATGGATTGGACGTAAAGAGGGGGTGGCTGTTGAAGCAGTTGCTACACTATACTACTATGACTGGACACAACAATGAAGATAACCATTATCGAAAATGAGCTATATCTTGCTCAAAGTATATCAACCAAACTTAACCAAGCAGGATATGAAACAGAGGTATTCTCTTCCATCAAAGAAGCGATGACATCAAGCACAGGAGATGCCTACCTACTCTCAACCAATCTTCCTGGTCAAAACTTTAATCCTCTTATTACCAAGTATAAAGAGAAGATTATTATATTAATGGTCTCTTACATTAACAATGACACCGTAGCCGCACCACTTAAACTTGGAGCCAATGACTATATCGTAAAACCATTTATGATTGAAGAGCTTCAACGCAAAATTGAACACTATAAAGAGTACCAAACACTTAAGAAGTATAAAAACCTTTACAAAGAGTATAGTGAATACCTTCTCAATGACATTAGTATTACTAATGAGATTGATAAAATCACTACCCCTATGGTTATCGTCACCAACTATATTAAACTGGTTGACAAGTTAGCTTTTGAATATGCTAAACAGAATGACAGGGTACTTGTTTTCATCCCTTTAGCAGTGAAAAACTGGAAAGAGAAGATAGAAAATGCAAATCCTAAACATACACTCTATATCTCTGAACTGCAAACACTTAAAAAAGCTGAGAGAGACCAACTGTTTGACTTACTCAAAAATAGAGAGTTTATAATCTCGACCACCACAGAGATTGAGACAGGGTTTAAAACCATTGAGATTAATACCGATAATAAACTTTATGACCAAAATGAGATACTTACCATTGATGACTACGTAAAATTTATTGTTAACAGCTTTCAGTACCAGTTCCCTGATACGGAACTCTCAAAAAAGTTAGGTATTTCAAGGAAAAGTTTATGGGAAAAAAGGAAAAAGTATGGCATCTTCAAGAAAAAATAGGCAGCTCTTTATTGATGTAGAAGCACTCTCTACATTGGCATTGGTTCAAGAAGGGCTTATCTCTCCTGTTGATAAACTTATGAATGAAGACGAAGCACGTGAAGTTACTGAAACCAAAATGTATAAAGGCGTTCCCTACCCATTCTCTTTTGTTTTAGCACCTAGTGGTAAACAGAACAGAGCTTCTTTAGAGGCTCTAGAAAAAGGTGATGTCGTTGAACTGGTAAGTGAAGGGAAAGTAGTTGGAGAACTAACCGTTGAATCGACTTTTAAAATTGACCCGAAACAACGTTTAAACTGTATTTTTGGAACCTCTGATACAACACACCCTGGTGTTAAAAATACCATTAAAAGGCTAGGTGAGATTGCCGTTAGTGGAGAGTATCATGTTGATTATCCTCTCATAACAAGTCATCTTAACCGTGTTAAAAACACTATTAAAGAGAGTGGTGCTAAAAACATTTCAGCACTTATGTTAGCAGCTAACCCTTTAAATCGTGCGCATGAGAGAATGATTCGTCATACGTTAGAAGAGTCTGATTTGGTTGTACTCTTTTTACTTAAACCTTTTAACAATTATGGGTTACGATTTGATATCAGGTATGAAGCTGTTATGAGTTTCATAGAACACTTTTTACCACCCAACAAAGTAGTGGTTGTTCCATTGGAAAACTCTTATATCTTTTCTGGATATAATGAACTTGTTCTTGATGCATTGGTGGCTAAAAACTATGGTTGTACGCGACTTATGATTTCAAAAAGTCATCATGGGTTAGGACTCTTTTATGATAAAAATCGTCTTAACTCTATTTTTGATGCAGCAAAAGGGATTAAAATAGAGATAAATACAGTAGAGCAGTATGTCTACTGTAATAAGTGTCGAACACTGGTGAGTACCAATACCTGTCCACATGGACAGCATCACCATGTACACTACCACTCTGCATCAATTATGCAACTGATTAATGTAGGAATGATGCCTCCAAGTGTTTTGGTCAGACGTGAAGTCTCTGCCAATATATTGAGTACACTCTATCCTGATAGATTTGAAAATCTACAAGAGATTTACGATGCACTCATGCCAAATGAAGGACTGATGGAAGAGCATAGTGAAGAGGATTTTTATGTTAATCTCATGGGTCTATACCAAACAACATCTTTAACATAATGGAGAGTAAAATATGAACTTCAATAAACTTTTTGTAACCTTTTTTGGTGCAGGTTTAGCACCTCAAGCCCCTGGAACCGTGGGTAGTTTAGCTGCTTTGGTTGTAGGTGTAATTATTTTACAGTTTTTCCCAATGCAAACGCTATTTCTATTGACTTTAGTCATTACTATCATTGGTATTTTTGAAATTAACAAGTATGAAAAAGCTACGGGTATTCATGATGACAAACGCATTGTTATTGATGAAGTTTCAGGAATGTGGATAGCCCTTATGTTAGCCGTAGCCACTGCAAGTAGTATGAGTTACGCTTATGCCAATGAGATAGCCATTGTGGTTAGTTTTGCAGCCTTTAGACTTTTTGATATCTGGAAGCCATCTACTATTGGAACCATAGACAGAAAAGTCAAAGGTGGCTTAGGCGTAATGGGTGATGATGTACTGGCAGGAGTTGCTGGTGGTTTTTTAACCATTGTTATTTTAATGGGTCTAGATAAGGTACTATAGATGACGGTATGGAAATATGAGGAGAAAAAAGAGAGCCATCTCTTAGTCAAACTCTATAAAGAAGACCATGGAGAGGGCGAATTTTTAGGTGACTTAGATGAAGAGAGTATCAAAAAAATGATACTTGAAATCAAGCCTGATATCAATATCAATCAGGCTTATGGAACGTTGGTCTATTTTGGATTATTGCCTATTTTAGTGATAAATTAAAGCTCTAAAAAATAGGTTTAGTCATCATCTCCGATGATTGAACCTACGAAATCTCCAAGACCTCCAAGATTCACTGATATCTCATCATCAACATCAACGGCAATATCTCTACCCATTCGTACAGAAACATCATCTTCAACATCAACACCTATCTTTTCATCATCTAAGTCAACACCAATATCATCGACATCTACTTCTATTGGTTCACCTGGTTCTAATACATCTACCACTTTATCATTAACGATTACTTGTCTATCAATCACATTAACATTTACATTACCATTTTTATCAGTAGGATACTCTCTTGCTTCTATAACAAGTGTAAAAAGAAGTACGATTGAGAGTGCTAAACTTTTTCTTATACAACACA
>JAHZJZ010000096.1 GCA_022600655.1 Campylobacterota bacterium
ATATCTATAAACGTTTTCAATACTTAAAAAAAGCATTTCAAAGTAATAACAACCGAACCTTAGATAAAGAGCTCATGTTAGATATTCAACTCTCTTCTCTTTATAAATCCTATCTGACCTTTCACCTCTATGGTTCCATTAAATGGTGGGAGTTTCAAAATAAACTTAGCTGGTTACGAAAAAATAAAATTGCTGCTGATTGGGTAACGCATAACCCAAACTATGATATTGCCGAACTGATGTTACACTATCCTCTTTCAAAAATCGTACAGGCGACCACACCAAGTAGTTTTGGATACAACCGTATGTTAAATGAACTTAAGCGACTCAAACGTGTTAAAAGCCAAGGGGGATGGAAAAAAATACCAAACAGTTCACAGCTACAGTATGGAAAATCTGGCTCTCATGTTAAACAACTTATAAACCGACTTCGAAGCTCTGGTGACTATACTTGTGCCCCATCAAATGGTGACAATCATTTTGGTCCTTGTCTACAAAAAGCCGTTAAACGATTTCAGAAACGTCATGGGCTTTACCCTAGTGGAAAGATGAATAGCTATACCCGTAAAAAAATGAATATATCTGTCGACTGGAAGATTAAGAAAGTACTGCTTAACCTTGACAGAATAAAACGTCTACCTGACCAACCTGAAGATAGATACTATATGGTTAATATACCAGACTTTCGTCTCTACTATAAAGAGAATGGCAGAGAGAAACTCTCTATGCGTGTTATTGTAGGAGATAAAGAGAACCATACCCCTATCTTTAGTGATAAAATCTCTTTTATTGTTCTTAATCCCTATTGGATTATGCCAGACAGTATAGTTAAAAATGAGATGATACCTAGTATATTAAAAAACCCCAACTTCTTAACAGAGAGAGGTTATGAAGTTCGAACCTCTTATAACACAAAAAGAGCACCTATCGATGCCTCTAGAGTTGACTGGGCTAAAATACTTAGAACAGGACAAAGCAAACGATATAAATTTATGCAACCACCAGGACCTAAAAATGCTTTAGGCAAAATCAAGTTTAAATTTCCTAACCAGTTTGCCGTTTACCTTCATGATACACCTAACAAAAAACTCTTTAAAAAAGGACAAAGAGCCTTTTCACATGGTTGTATACGTGTAGCAGAACCCAATAGACTTTTGTCAACGTTTGCACCACATGAACGTTCAGTTAACTATAACCGAGCTCAATCTATTTTAAGAGGGAAAAACAAGACGCAACTGAATCTTGCAAAGCCTGTTCCTGTGCATATTGTATACCTTACAGCATGGATTAATAGTGATGGTTTACTTCACTATCGAAATGATATCTATAACTATGATACCAAACAGCGACGTGCTATTCAATAACATTGCTATAATTAAAGCTTTATAAGTTAATTTTTTCCTATATTTTACTATACTTCATTAGATATCAAAATAGGGAAAAACATGCAAAATAGAAATTTTTTTTTACTAATACAACTTACCTTTTTTTCTTCAATATTTTTGTGGGCAGAACCAAATAATCCATTTGAAAACTTGTCTATTAGTAAAGCTCAAGAGAACCGTGAAACACCATTTAATCAACTTTCAGACGCTAAACCTATCCCAAAAGAGGAAGTCAAAGTAACAGTAGCCCCTGCTATAAAAAACCAACCCATCAAAAAAGTTTATGATTTCAATGAGATATCAACTAAACTAAAAAGTCAAATGGTCACCAACAGTACTATCTTAAAAAAAATTCATGATCGAACTTTTTTAAAGCGTTTCTATCGACAGAACAACTATATGCCACTTTGGATTACGGAGAATGGCTTTGACAAGAAAGCTTCATCACTCTTTAGAGCAGTTGAAAACGATATAACCATTAATAAAAAAAGTAAAATTTATCAAGAGTACCTCTACCTTATTAAATATATAAAAAACAAAGATAGAGACAGAGACCAACTGCAAATAGAACTACAACTCTCTCAGCTCTATCTTGACTTTTTAAAACACACCCTCTATGGAAGTATTAACTGGAAACAGTTTTCACTGAAACTTTCAGCCCTAAAAAAGAAGAGAATCTATGGAAACTGGGTTAAAAATAAAGCTCCTTACAGTTTGTCAGAGTTAATGCTACAACCTGATATTCCAGCAACGATTAAAGAGATTACTCCTAAACACTTTGGATACAATGGGCTACTTGAAGCACTCAAAAAACTTAAAGTATTAGAGGAGAAAGGGGCTTGGAGTCAACTACCAGAGTTCAAACGTTTAGCACTAGGAGATCAAGGAGACAATGTTCTTAAACTAAGAGAACGATTGGAGCAATCAGGAGACTTAAAGAACTGTGCAGAGAATGGAGAGAAACTTTTCGAGAGTGACAAAGAGAGCGATGAGAGTCTGACATTTCAACCTAGAGCCTCTTTTGATGAGTGTTTAGACACTGCCGTTAAAAAATTTCAAAAAAGACATGGACTTGAAGAAGATGGCATCGTAGGAGCGGGAACCCGAAGAGCTATGAATGAGACCATTCAATCGAAAATTCAAAAAGTTTTGCTTAATATCGACCGCATAAAATGGTTACCTAGAGAACTAAAAGAGCGATACTTGATTGTGAATATTCCAGAGTATATGCTTCACTATGTTGAAGATGAAACAACTAAAGATAACATAGCCGTCATCGTAGGTGATACCAAGCACCCCACCCCTATTTTCAATGAAAACATATCATATATTGTGCTTAACCCCTACTGGAAAGTTCCAGAAGGAATTGTTAAACGAGAGATTGTTCCAGCCATGGTTAGAGACCCTAACTATCTTAAAAAACAAGGTCTAGAAATCCATACCACTTGGAGTGAACGTTCACCAAAAGTAAGTCCCTATAACCTCTACTGGGAAGACTACTACCATGGGTATGAGAAGTTCCCATATAGGATTATGCAACCACCAGGAAAGAAAAATGCTCTGGGAAAAATAAAGTTTAAGTTCCCTAATAGATTTGATGTTTACCTTCATGATACACCAACCAAACATCTATTTAAACGAACGAAAAGAGCTTTTTCACATGGATGTATTCGTATATCACAACCCCATGAACTTTTTGAGACCATCTCAACATTCAATGATAACATTGACCTCAAAAAGTCTAAAAAAGTTTTAAAAGGGAAACGACAAACTCAAATTAATATTAGCAATAAACTGCCTATTCATATAGTCTATCTTACCGCTGGATTTAACGCTAAAACAGGTGATATTGAGTTTAGAAATGATATCTATAAGTATGATAAAATGCAAAATATGGATAAATATTAATCATAAACTCAGATAATATGGTATTATTCTTAATTAGGAATGATTAAAAAAGGTTAAAAAATGAGTAGATTGGTTAAACCTATTGTCTATGCTAAAGAGCAAAATATCTCTAGACAAGCTGTCTATGCAAAAATAAAAAAAG
>JAHZJZ010000097.1 GCA_022600655.1 Campylobacterota bacterium
TCATTAACAAAAGGAGTATATATGAAAAAGATAATAGGACTTTCTATTGTTGTTGCAACCATGGCAATGGCTGGTGGTGATGTTGTAAGTATGGAAAATAGTTATGACGAGAGTTTAAGAGCTGAACTTGAAGCACTTAAAGTAGAAGTAGCTGAGCTTAAAGCTAAAGCAGGTACAAGTGATAATGATGCTTTAGAGAAAAAAATAAAAAGTTTAAGTGCAAAAATCAGTAAAGTAAATGCACAGAGTGCCAAAGATAATATCAAGTGGGGTATTGATTTAAGAACAGCACTTGATAGTATTGAATATACCATGGGTGATGGTTCAAAACGAGAGAACAGAGATTTATTTTCAAATAGACTTTGGTTAAATATGGCATATGCTCCTGTTAAAAATGTAATTTTTAAAGGGCAGTTATCTTATAACAAAGCTTATGGAGCATCTCTACCAGATAATGGTGGTAGTACATTCCAAAGAGGTTTCTCATCAGGTTTTGATACGTTTGACTGGGTGATTAATGAGAACTTAACCGACAACAGTGTTAAAGTTAGACAAGCTTACTGGTTATATCTTGGTGATGACTTCTTAGGAAGTGGACTTGGATGGACAGCAAGTGTTGGTAGACGACCATCAACCACAGGTTTTTTATCTAATTTAAGAGAAGATGATATAGCACAATCTCCACTTGGACATCTTATCGATGTTGAGTTTGATGGTGCCAGTTCACAAATTAATCTTGGTGATGCTGTAGATATTCCTGGAATGTCATTTAAAGTTTGTCTTGGTCAAGGTGCAACCAATGCAGTAGCAAGATTTGATGGAGCTCAAGATCAAGCTGCTTATGCTGGTTCATCAGATGTAATTGAAGACATTAGACTTGGTGGATTTATCTTTACCCCATATGATGACAAACAGTTCACAGTAAAGACAACAGCCTATAAAGCATTTAATGTACCAGGATTCCAACAAGACTTTGCAGCTGACCCAACTGGTCAAACTATGAAATTTGGAACAACAGGTGATATGTTAGGTGCAGGTATCTCTGTATTGGTTGATGGACTAACAGATGACATGGATGAGTCAGAGTTCCTATATGGGACCAAAGTCTTTGCTTCATTTGCATGGAGTAAATCTCTTCCTGATGGAAATAACCAAGTTATGGGGATGATGGGACCTAGAGGGGCTATTGGTGCAGCAGCAGGTGAAGAGCAGACGGGTACCTCTTATTGGTTAGGTGCACAAGTACCTGTAGAGGCACTTGGTGGAAAGCTGGGTGTTGAGTATAACCACGGAAGTGAATACTGGAGACCATTTACTTATGGTGAAGATACTATGATTGGTTCTAAGTTGGCTGCACGTGGTGATGCCATTGAGGTTTACTATACTCAACCACTAGCTAAAGGGCTTTCTGCTCAACTTAGATGGACAAAAATTGATTATGACTACACAGGTTCTCAAGGATTCTTTGGTGCAGGTGGAACACCTATCAAAATCTCTGACCTTAAAGCAGGTGCAGCAATGGGTGACCCAATGTCACAACAGATGTTAGCTTCGACTATCGAAGAGGCTCAAGATATTAGAGCATATATTAGATATAGATTCTAGTCGTTCTACTTACTTTTTTTATGGAGGGATTTATTAATCCCTCTACTTTTGATATCCAATTTTTTATTTCTTATTTTTCATAATTACAAATTATTATTTTCATATGTTAAAGTGATACTTTTGGTAAATAAATTTCCATTGTTATAATTAATATAATTTATATTAATGATGATATAACAACAGCTTGGTTAGAATTTTTATAAACTTATCGAAGTCAAGGAGAAGAGATTATGAAAAAAATTCTACTATCTACAGTTGCTGTTGCAACTATGGGATTTGCAGGAAGTGATGTCGCACTAATAGACAGTACCGTAAGTGCTGACTACTCTAATTCAGAGATTGAAGCACTCAAAGCAAGGGTGGTAACACTTGAGGAGGCTGCTAAAAGTGGTGGTGACAATAAAAAGTTAGAGAAACAAATCAAAAACTTAACTAAAAAGCTTAATGCTGTTAAAGCACATGATGCTCATGACAATATCAAGTTTAGTATGGACTTTAGAAGTACACTTGACAATATTGAGTATACCTACAATGACTACAGCTATAAGGGAGAAGATTGGTCAGGAACTAAAGCAAAAAATGATGCGCTCTTTACCAGTAGGGTTATGTTAAATATGAAATCAAAACCTCTTGGTAGCAACCTATCGTTCCAAGGACAGATAGCAGCTTACTATATCTGGGGAGCACACTTATTTCATGATGAAGATACCCCACTAAAAACATGGTCTGCTTCATCAAAGGCTGGGGATACACTTTTTAGAGTAAGAAGAGCTTACTTTGTCTACAGTGATCCAGATCTTCCATATGCATTTAGTATTGGTAGAAGACCATCAAGTGATGGTTTCTTAGCAAATCACAGAGAGAACAACCCTAGACCAGCTTCACCGTTAGCACATATTACCAATATGGAAGTAGATGCGGCTATGGTAAAACTTAATGGTGATGATTTAATCCCTGGCTCTTATGTAAAGTTTGTTTATGGTAGAGCTCATGATGGTGGTATAGAGTCTGTTTATGATAAAGCTGGATACAAACCTTATGCTCAAGAAGAGGGAGATGTTGATGAGAATGTTGACTTTTTTGTAACGGTTGCTTCTCTTTATAATGATGGGCAGTATAACCTTATGGGTCAACATGCTGTTATTTTCGATACTAAAGGTGCTAGAACAGGTACACCAACAGGTGCTGCGTTACCAGATGGTTCAGGAAGCAATAAATCTTTAGATGCAGGAACAGGTCACCTAACAGGTCTGTCACTTCAAGTTGAGGGTATTGGTGATGAAATCAATGACTTCCTTGATGATACGGTCGCTTTTGCCTCAGTAGCACGGACACTCTATCAACCAGATGATGGTCACCAACTTTTAGGTGCAACAGATGATCGTACAGGTTACTCATACTGGATTGGAGCAACCATACCAGATATGATTACTGATGCAGGACGATTTGGAGTTGAGTATAACCATGGAACACAGTTCTGGACACCTATAACTTGGGCTGAAGATACAGCTATTGGTTCAAAACTAGCTGTTCGTGGTGATGCTATAGAGGCGTACTGGAACTTTAATCTGTTTGGTGAGAAACACCTACCTGCACAGATTAGATACACCCATGTACAGCATGACTACACACCAAACGTTCGATGTACAGGATGGGTTCCACCTACTAAAGTTGATATAGAAGCAGATGATATTAGGTTTGCTGTTAGTTACAAATACTAATATATCCTAAAAGTAGCAGAGATAAACTCTGTTACTTTTCTTTTTTATACTTTCAATCTCCTCTTAATATTTACCTAAGTTATGCTATCCTACTTAATACATTTTTCTAAAGTTAGTGGAGTTTTATGCGTTATATTTTTAGTTTACTTTTTTTCACACTATCTCTCTTTGGGTTTGATTACCATCTTAAACCTTACACCATAACTAAGGGTGTTGAGTGTTTTTTTGGCTTATCTACAAAAGTTAGTGAGATAAATGGAGGAAATATCATTAACAGCTGTTATGTTGAGACTGATGAGGGATACATAGTCATTGACAGTGGACCAACCTACAGCTATGCTCAACAGGCTTATAAAATCATGGAAGAGAAGAGAAAAATTCCAGTAAAATATGTTATTAATACCTCTTCTGATGAAGTACATATGCTAGGAAATGGTTTCTACAAAGAGCAAGGAGCCACACTCATAGGTCCAGAAGCTTATCGAACATATGAGACAAATCCTAAAACAACTATACAAGAAGTTATTAGTTCTGATGCCTTTGTCAACACCAGAGTAACCCCTTTAGATACTTATGCCGATCACGACATTATGATTACAGTGGGTAACTTAGATGTCAAAATCAGTAAAACCATTCAAGATAACAATAGACTTCTAAGCGTACATATTCCAAGTCGAGATATTATTTTTGTAGGTGATATGGTCTTTAACAACCGACTACCTGCATTGAAACATAACCGTTCTCTCATAAAATGGATAGAAGCCCTAAAAAAAATAGAACAGACCTCTTGGAAACGTCTTATCTCTGCACATGGTATTAAAACCAAACATAGTGCCTTAAAAAACACACGAAGCTATCTAAGTATGCTTAGAGATGAACTACAGAGTCATATTACTCAAGGGGAAAGCCAAGAGAAGGCTCTTGAAAAAATCACCATGTACTCATTTATGGAAGATAATCTTTACAATGAGTGGCACCGTAAAAATGTAGCTGTAGCCTATGATGAACTAATTAAACTAAAACCCAAAGTATCTCTACCTGCTCCTGTAGTTAGCAAAGAGACTCCTAAAGTTGTTACTAAAAAAGAGGAGGAAAAGGTAGCTACCAAAACTCCTAGCAACAAAGAGACTCCCAAAAAAGAAGATATCAAGAAAGAAGATACCAAAAAAGAACCTATCAAAAAAGAGCCTATTAAACCAAAGGTAAGCCCTAAAGAGCCTAATATTCGCTACTACAGTTTTAGTCAAGCCCTTAAAAAAGCCAGAGCCAATAGAAAAGTTCTTCTTATTAAAATACGTTCAGATAACTGCCCCTTCTGTGATGAACTAGATAGCATAATGAAAAGAAACAATACCGTTAAAAAGATTATTAACCAAAACTATATTATGGTCAATATGAATAACTCACGAGAAGAGCTTCCTTTAGGTATCAAAGTAGGGGTTACGCCATCATTGGCTTTCATACGACCTGATACTAAAAAAGTGATGATGATTACCCCAGGAATAGAGGCTTTAGGTGAGCTGATAAGTATACTTAAAGAGGGTGCTCAAGATGGACGTAAACATGGTTACCTTAAATGACAACTAAGATGGTAGGCAAAGTCGTCAAACTCTTTCTTTCTCATAAAGGAGTTTCACAAAGAGTACCTAAAGAGATTTTGACGTTAGATGAACAAGGAGTGATTGATGATAAATTTTATAATAAAAATATTCAGCGATCTACCTTAATTACCTCTTTAGAGAGTTATGCCTTAGCTAAAAATCATGGTATTGAGATGAGCCATGGTCAACTTGGTGAAAATTTACTCATTGACTATAATCCATATGCTCTACCTGATGGCTCACAACTTCAAGTAGGCGATGTAGTTTTAGAGATTACTCAACTCTGTACTATCTGTAATCATCTCTCAGTTATTGATAAATCACTACCTCAACTCTTAAAAGAAGATAGAGGAATCTTTGCAAAAGTAATTCAGCATGGAACCGTTAAAATAAATGATAAAGTCTATCTTCTAAACAGATAAACCATCATGAAAACACTACTTACTGAATACACGCTTCTTCTTTTTATACTCTTAGCTCTCTTTTCTATAAGTATCGCATTGGAGTTTAACCTCTACCCTTATATATCAGCTCTCTTACCTTTTTTATGGTACTTGTCTAAACAACCACATAGTCTGGTCTCATTTACCCTATTTACCCTCTCACTTATGATTACCATCAATATGAGTTACTTACTCTTTGTAGACTATATGAATAAACCGTGGTTTGCAGGGGAAGACCCTTTTACATGTGATGGACCCTGTTATGGATGGTATACGTTTCAGAGAGATATTGGAGCTGAGATTATACTCAATTTTGGATTGATTATAGGGTTTTCAATTATTGCAACACTCATCTATAACATAATGCAAAACTTTAATAGAAGCAGAGATTAAGAGATAATCTCTGCTCTTGAAGTTACTCTATAGAAAAAGCTCCATACTGGTTATCTTCTTTTTGACTAGGCATTACAAAAAATGCGATTAGTACTAAAGCTCCAACCAATGGAATTAACCCTACAAGATACCACCATCCTGTCCTTCCAATGTCATGCAGTCTTCGAATCGCTATTGCCAAAGAGGGGAAAAAGAGAGCCAAACTAACAATGATTTGAAGAATATTTACAGGCATCTCTTGTGTTACATTTATCAGTTCACCTGTTGGTGACACTGAGACAGTATCCATAGGCATCATATACTGTATGCCCAATGCTGTTCCTACAATAGCAACAACAATGGCTACAATAATACTAAAGAGTACAAAGTACCAAAACTCTGAACGGGAAGCCCTTCCACTAAACTGAAAATATTTGTTTTTTACAACATCCACAAAATAACGGTTAAAATAGTTCATGACGGTATCCTTTTTAAAGTTGATTAACATATTTTCCCATAAAGAAACTTAAACACTCTTAAGTTTAATCGCTTTTTAAGAAAATAGTAAAATCTACTTTATATTTTGTTATAATGCATCAAAAAAAAAGAGATTAAATGATTCATAAAATAACTGCCATACTGCTACTACTCTTACTTCTGGGATGCTCCTCTAACCATGAGACAAAAGAGACAAACAGTACCACGACTGAGAAAAAAATATCTTCACTCTTTACCCTAGAGACCATTCAAGGTAAAACACTGCATATAGACGAATCAGAGGGAGGATTAACCTTTCATGAGTTCAAAAACAAAGTGGTAATTTTTGTTTTCTTTGGCTACCGATGCCCTCCCTGTTTAGCTGAGATTCCAGCACTTACAGAGCTTAACAATCAAGCCCATAAAGATTTGGAAATAGTAGGACTAGAGGTTCAAGGTCTAAACAATACAAAACTTGAAGATTTTGCTAAACGTACAGGAGCTAACTATCACCTCATCTCTGGAGAGACAAACAGAGCTTTTATTGATTATATCATTCAAAAAGCCAACTGGCGAGGAGGCATTCCTTTTCTTTTAGCTTTTGATAAAAAGGGTGTGGTTAAAGTGGTTCATACTGGTGGAGTTTCGAAAGAACAGTTTGAGAAAATTTATGCTGATTTATCGAAACCAAAAGAGGTTAGCTCTAAATAAAGTCAAAAAACAACTCTAAGCACTTTTAAGGTGAAGATACTTCGTCTCTTCATCAATCTTCTGTAGTGCATTTTGAATATGAGTAACCTCTTTTTCTTCAAATAGAGGTTCACCACACTGTGTACAAACCCATGCAGGAATTTCTCCCCAAGTGATATGATAACCTTTTCTATCTACACTAAATGGTGCTGTTGATTGAATCATTGTTCCTTTACAGTATAAACATTCCATATTACTTTTTCCTTTTTTGATACAAACATAACTGCTCTCCAAAGCTCCAATGAGTGCAAAAGAACCGTAGGGTACGGCTTTAGCCTACCGATTAAACCAAATTCATTAAAAATTGAACTTTTTTAACATAAAAGAGTCAATTTGACGGTAGGCTAAAGCCGTACCCTACGGTTCTTTTGCAGTCTCTAAGCTTTGAAATCTATAGGGATAAGTTATAACAAAAAATTATGCTATAATCCTTAATGTCAATATTTTCTATATTTTTTTTAATTCTTCTATTGCATCTTTTTATATCATTCATAACTCCCACTATGGCTTGTCATGATTATATAGGTGAAGCTTCAACTATTATAAGACTTATCATTACTCCTATGATATTTATCAGGTTACTATTTAAACCAACAAAAAATGATAAAATTTTTTATCTCACTCTATTGGCTACTAATTTTATATGGGTTCCCATTCTAATTCATTTATTTTTTATAAAGTGAAAATAAAACCACCCCAACCATATCAGCCACAAAATCGCCAATATCGCAAGTTCGACTTGGTAACCAATATTGACTTAGTTCTTCTAACCCTGCAAAAGTTAAAACTATAATGGCTCCCAACTGCATATGAAATCCAAACAGTAAATAACTTTTAAAATTCAAACCATAGTTTAACAACAGTGCCATAACACCATAAAGTACACCATGCATCACTTTATCACCATAGGGTATATGTCCAATCAAAGTAAATGCAAAATTATCGTCCGCACTGTCTGCTAAAAAAATAATAAATGCAATAAAAAGAAAAAACCCTAAAGGCAATGCCATACGCATCAGACTATTTTGAAACATATTCTTTCACCAAACTTCTAGCAAAACGTGTATCTATTTTCGCTTCCATCTTTTCAAACATCGCATAATAACCCAAAAGTGTTCTGTCTAAAAATATATAATCAGGGTTCATCATATGAACTGCATCTATCTGTTTTTGTTGTACCTCTAAAATAGTATCAAATCCTCTTTTAGAGAAGTCGCTGTTTGATTTAAAGTCATAACTCTCTTCGGTAAATATCTCGATGTAAATTCTGTCAAGGGGTTTAATTACCTCTTGATAAAAATAGAGCATCTCCTCATCACTTCCTTGCTCTATCATGCCTAACTCAGCATACTGTTGAACCAATACTTCATCGGTTTCACCCATCATAAGTGAGTAGTGTAACTGATTAAAAGAGTCTAAAAAATGCTCATCAAATCGTTTGACACATCCAAAATCTATAATGCCTAGTTTCTCCTCTTCCATAAAGATAAAGTTTCCAGGATTAGGGTCTGCATGTACCGTTTTAAGCTCATAGAGACTTATAAAAAAGCTATCTAAAATCAGCTGTGCAAAATTGTCTCTCTGCTCTTGAGAAGGATTTTTAGTTAAAAACTTCTCAAAACTATCACCCTCTAAAAAAGAGCTACTGAGAACCTTATTGGTGGAATACTCATCTATAACCGTAGGGATGACTATACTTTTATGTTGTAAATTTTCTTTAAAAAAGTGTGTATTTTCAGCTTCAATCGCATAGTCAACCTCTTCATAGAGTCTATCTTCTATCTCTTGCATAATATGGTCAATATTTTTACCACCAGCAAAACGACTCAAACCAAACTTTAAAATGCCTAAATCACTCTCAATCGTATGAGCAATACCTGGATATTGCACCTTAACAGCTATCTTCTTACTCTCGTGAGTAGCTAGGTGAACTTGTCCTAAACTAGCTGCACCAAAGGCATTGGCTTCAAAACTCTCAAATAGCTCTTGTGGGTATGCTCTCAACTCTTGTTTGATAATCTTACGAATCAACGCTCTGTTAATGGGTGGGATGTTAGAGAAAGATTTAGAGATTTCATCCAGATACTCCTGAGGTAAAAAAGGCATTCCTAAAGCGATATGTTGAGCGATTTTAACAGAGACTCCTTTGAGTTGTCCTAAAGAATCGATAATAATTTTAGCTATCTGGGCATGGGTATCACTCTTAGAAGCCTCTTTTTTCTCTTTGGACATAAAAGTTCTTTTCACTACTCCTTTAGATTTGGAAACCCCTATTTTTAACATCGCTTTACCTAAAACCTTACCTCGTGCCACTTTCGTAGTGGGAATACTACTGGTCATCTAGTACTCCTCTTAGTTTTCTTTTGATTTTTGCAAAACCTGTTTTTTTCACAGAGAACTTCTCCAGAGATGACAAGAGGTGCGTTTTAAAGAGAAACATACCCAAGTCATTGGCTCGGTTTAAAATGCTTGACTGTAGTAGTGCCTCTATGACTCCCATTGAGTGGTCGATGAACTGTGTACTGTTTTCAAACATCTCAGAGTCATCTTTTATCCAGTAAGCCACTACCATAATATAGTAGTCCCAAAACAGCTTGGGCAGATACTCTCCAAAAGGAGGCTCTGCTATCTCTTCAGCCTCTATAGCAATGGTTATCATATCTGCCACCATCTCTGTAAACAGACTGTTTTGACCATAAAGTGTCTCTAGTCTAAGTCCTGAAGAGTGAAATACCATATCGGCAATCTCTATAATAAACTCTCTATCTTCTAAGTAAAGCTCTAACTCTGTCTCAACTAAGGTCTGTAGTTGTTCTCGCAGAGTATAGGTATGAAAATCCTCTATACCCTCTAATATCTTAGCCGTCTCTTTATGTTTAGCTTCAATGTAAGCATAGAGTATCTTCTCTTTGGTTGGGAAATAGTTATAGATTGTAGGGTTACTAACTCCTGCATTTTTTGCCATCTCTCGCATAGAGGCATTTTTAAACCCTTTGGTAATAATAAGCTCTACAGCAGCAGCTAAAATTTTAGCTTTTGTCTCCTCTTTAACTGATTGTGATACTCTCATAATATGACTCCAACTATATTTATTTAATTTAGTATACTATAAAACACCATTATTTGTCAATTTATATATATTATTTTAAATTTTGATAGTGTCTCCTATTGAATAGTGACTACAATAA
>JAHZJZ010000098.1 GCA_022600655.1 Campylobacterota bacterium
TGCAAGATTTTATATATTTTGTATACATCCAAAGCTTTATGTAAGTAAGCATTTTGTAAGTGAAAAAGGAAGATAATAGAAGTAGAAATACTCTCCTTAAGTATTTCAAGTTTAATAGTGGAGATAGTTATGAAAAAGTTAACTTTTATTAAAGGAGTGGCAATTCTTACCGTAGGTTTTGCAGTTATAGGTTGTGGTGGGGGTTCTGATAGCTCTTCCTCAAAAAAAGCGGCATTAGATGCCCAAAGTATTGATAAACTTGGTACAAATGCTGCAAAAGTGATTCCTGGATGTGTCTATACCAGTGAGACGGTAGCAACGGTACTTGAGCAAGATAGATTGGCATCATACAAAGTTGTGATTGACACCATTAAAAGTAACAAAAGTAGTAAAAGCCCAAAAATCCAAAAAGATACAATTAATGAAAATGCTGTTGGAGATTGTGGAGGAACGTATACCATCAGTGGTGAACATGATAATGGAGATACTGACGTAACGTATGCTTTCGATAACTTTTGTAATGGTTCAACCACTATTGATGGTTCAGCACATGTATATATAGATGGAACACCAAGTGATGATGGTCCTATAACTGAGTCTATAGAGGTTTCAACTGGAAGTAGTGGTGTTGCTGTTACTACAACAGTAGATGGAACCACTACTCAGCAGAGTATCTATATTGATGACTTTAAATGGACAGCTACAGGAAGTATGAGTGTTGATGAACTTAAAACAACTTCAGCTGAAGGAACTTATAGTTTAACGAATGTAGATATTGTATATAATGAGACAGCTGAGACAGTGCAAATTAAGAGTGCTACCTATACGGATCCAGAAGTGGGTGCTGTAACTGTAAGTACAACTGTTATCCCCACTGCAGACAATGCAACGGGACCTGCAACCTTGACTGTAACAGGTTCTGATGGAACAGCAACGTTTACAACCAATGATGTGAGTACAGGACTCTTTACTTCAAGTTTAGCAGATGGTACAACGGTTGTTGGACTTGACTGTTCTGGTTTGGCATCAGAGTAGAAATAGGTTATAATCTTGGTATGGGTTTGACCTATACTAAGATTTGGGGATAGAAGATGTTTAAAATAGGTCTGCATTATGCTTTTCGAAATATTTTGCGAACGCCTTTGCGATCTTTTTTTACGGTTTTTAGTATAGCAATGGTTATTAGTCTATATACCCTTCTAATAGCCATTGCCAACTCTTTTACAGGTCAAATCAAAACATTAATGCAACAAGAGAGTGTTGATATTATTGTTCAATCTAAATTCTCTACAACACCCATATCCTCCTCTATATCAGAAGATATTGTAAAAAAAATTATTACTACTGATGGTATTAAATCTCATGTTGGCATTGTTTTAGGAAAGAAGCGTTTAGAAGATCGTAGTGCTATTTTTCTATTTGGCATAGGCAATTTTTCACAAGTTGCACCTAAATTAGGACTCACCCTTAAAGAGGGACGACTGCATAGAAGTGGTCAGCAAGAGTTACTAATGTCTCAAAGATTAATGAAGAGTAAGAAAATAAGTGTAGGTGACACTATTACTTTGCCCGAAGAGAAACCTTTTAAGGTGGTTGGTTCTTATCATTCATGGATTAGTTTTTTCAACAGTAGCATCATTACTGACCTCAACAGTGCTAGAACACTGTTACATAAACCCAATAAAACCAATATGCTTTTTTTATCATTAAATGACCCTCGTACAACATCAGAGTTCATTAGAGAGATAAATCAGCAATACCCTGCGTTAATGGCAGTCAAAAGTAGTGATTTTTCAAGCACACTGGGTGCGATTAAAAATATTTTTTATCTCTCTGATATTATTGCTGTTATTACACTGATTATCGCTTCTGCTATTTTGATGAATACCTTTTTAATCGCTGTAAATGAACGAACCAAAGAGATAGGTATTTTAAATGCCATAGGGTGGCGTAGAGATATGATAGTTTATATCTTTGTGATTGAATCACTTTTTTTAGCTTTACTAGGTGGGGTATTGGGTTTTTTTATCTCTGTAGGAATGTTAGCTTATCTGAAGGTAACCTATGTAGATATTTTAGTCTATTTGCCAGAGAGTTTAGATATGAGTATATTTGTTTATACCATGCTTATGTCGATGTTAATAGCAATCATTAGTGCTACACTACCAGCTTGGTATGCTTCTAAAATATTGATAGCAAAGGCATTAAAAGATGGTTAACTCTAAGCGTATTGTAGAGATTAACTCTCTCTCTAAACACTATAACGATGGAAATATATGGGCTGTTAAAGATATCTCTTTAACGTTGGAGCGTGGTAAAATATACGCTCTAATGGGAAGTTCAGGTTGTGGGAAAAGCACACTGCTTAATCTTATAGGTCAACTTGATAGGGCAAACAGTGGAGCGATATACTACGAAGGAAAATCTGTAAATTCATTTAACTCTATAAGTCAATTTAGAAGAGAGTTTATGGGCTTTGTTTTTCAGTTTCATCACCTTATCCCTGTGTTAACGCTCTATGAAAATATAGAAGCAGCACTCTTGTTGAACAAAACGTTAGATGTTTCACAAAAAGAGACTAAAATTAAAAATCTGCTCACAGAGATGGGGTTAGCAGATAAAATAGATGCGATGGCAACTGAGGTATCAGGAGGGGAGAGACAACGAGCCGCTATAGCCAGAGCCTTAGTTAACAGTCCAAAACTCATTTTAGCTGATGAACCCACAGGTAATGTAGATAGTAAAACATCCATAATGATTTTAAAAAAGCTACGTCACTTTGTAGATAAGCAAAAGAGTACGATGTTAATAGCCACACATGATGCAGAAGTAGGAAAATTTGCAGATGTGATTTTTAGAATGCAAGATGGTCAGATAATTTCGGTGGAAAATGGGTAGAGTATTTGCTTTCATAGGCTTGTTTTGTTTGATGATAGTTCTTCTTTTTGCCTCCTATCATCAAGAGACAAAACCAATATCAGACTCAATAAGCAAAAATCATAAGCTTAAGGCTGAGCTTATTTCAAAACTAAAAAATGAAATTTACTATTTTCCTGCCAAAGAGTTTAGTAGTTCAGAAGTAATCTATCAGCCACTAGAGAGATTTGATTTGATATTTGTTGGACATGATATAAATGAGAGTCTAAGAGATGATAACTTATTAAACCTTTCCTATGCTATCCCTGGAAAGTACACCCATGTTCTCTCCTATGTGGGTAAAGATGCTCATGGTTTTGCCTATGCTGTTGAGATGAATGCAGACAAAAATCAAACATTTAACATAGACTTGAATGGATTTTCGGTAGGTGGAGAGTTTTATCTTTATTGTTTGGGGAGTGACTTTGCTAAGAAGTCATGCCCTAGCCATCATCATATCTATGGTATGAATACTTATGACTATATGTTAGCAAAACGTCTGAATCCAGTATTAAAAAAAGGGTTGATGAGGTATGAAGAGCAGCTTATTAAAACAATGGAAAATGATTTACGCAAAGGTTATGCTTTTCAAGTTCCTGTTGAGATTGATTTAGAGACACCATTTCGTAAAGTTATACCTTTAATTGAAGATGGTCGAAAGAATGGTGCAGACTGTGTGAGTTATTTTGTATCGCTTTTTGAAGAGGTAGCA
>JAHZJZ010000099.1 GCA_022600655.1 Campylobacterota bacterium
ATAAATAATAGTGGAGCAGAACTTACATCAGCAAATACATTGGCACTTTATGCTGGGGGTAATGTTAACGTTACAACAGTTGAAAATAGGCGTGACTTTGATGTGGGAAGTCGTAATGCTAATGCACAAGGGAGTAGTGTGGAACATATTACTAGCTTAATTGATAGTAAAAATCTTCGAATTGTATCAGGAGGTGATACAACAATCCAAGGAGCTAAGGTTAATGTAGCTAATAGCGCTTCTATAAAAGCAAGAAGATTGAACCTACTCTCAGCTCAAAATAGTTCTTCTTACAATTCTCATGAAGCATCAAAAGGGCTGTTAACAAAAAGTGAAACAGATATAAGTCGCCAAATAACAACACAAGTAGGTACTAATCTTAATATAGGAGGTAAGCTAACAGTTGATGCTAAAGAGCTCACTATGTTAGCATCAAATATTAAAGCTAAAGAGGCAGATATTACTACAGATATTCTTACACTTATTACCGCAAAAGATAGTGAACAGAGTTCAGTGTTTAGTGATGGTAGTGGAGTGCTTCTACGAGAAATTAAAAATCAAGGGAAGATAAGTGAGATACTACAGTCCTCTTCAATCCAAGTTGATGACAAATTGGTTCTTAATGGTGAAGATATCACTGAAGAGCTTAGTAGTGATGGATTGATAAAAACTCTCTCTTCTCAAAATAGTATTGATAATGAAACCATTAAGCTTATCAAAGATAAGGTAAATAACAAAGAGTGGAATGATAAGATTACAACGCTGTCAAGTACAGGGCAGTTAATTGTTCAAGCCGTAGTAAGCTACTTTACAGCAGGAGTAGGAACAGGTCTTGTTGCAGCAGGAGAAGGGGCAGTGCAACTTGCCATAGATGCTGCTTTAAACTCAATGATTAATCAAGCTACAACAGAGATGGCAACAGCTGCACTTACAGGAAATGATTTAGACTTAGATTTAAAGTCCATAACAAAAAATGCTGTACAGGCTGGTGTATTGAGTTATGCCAATAATTTAATGACTCCAGAAATAGCCAATGCAACTAAAGATAGTTCAAGAGTAGTTCAAAGTGGAGCCAATTTAGTAACCCAAACAGCAACACAGACAGCTGTATATGGAGGGAACTTTGAAGATAATCTTAGAAGTAATGTTCTAAATGAAGTATCGGACAGGACGTTTGAAGCTGTTGGTGATGTTGCTTTTCAAGAAGAAGTTGGGAATGGTATAGAGTCTTTCCAAGATGGAGGTATAGCTAAGACATTACTTCATGCATCAGCAGGAGCGACTGTTGCGGCAATCAAAGGTGAGGATATCGCTACAGGTGCAGTAGTGACAGGAGCTAGAGAGCTTCTGTCTCCACTGACTGAAAATGCAACAGAAAGAGGACAGCTGTTAATGTCTCAGCTTACTGGTACGCTGGTTGGTCAAGCCGTGGGTGGAGATGAGGGAGCTTATAGTGGTTCGGCTATTGCTAGTAGTGCGGAGATTAATAATCGGCAGTTGCATCAGAGGGAGATTGATTGGATTGATGGGAATGCTGAAGCGTTTGCTGATGCTAAAGGTATCTCTCTTGAAGAGGCTAGAGCTAGATTAGCTCAACAGGCTTTACGAGGTGTGGATAAAGCTTGGTCATTAATCCTTGGTACAGAAACAGACTCTGTAGCCAAAGCTTTCCTCGATAAGAATAATGCCAATCTCTTTACTGTTAAAGATGAAAATGAATTCAAGTACGGTAACACAGATGGTGAAAATAAGATATCGAAATTTAATGATGAAGAGTATAACAGTCTTAAAAAGTTTTATGGTGAAACAGCCTATACAACAACTTCTACAAACTTAATTGGTAATAGATTTTTAGGTGAGGAGTATCAAAAAGATGCTGAGAAAAGTATTGATGACTTAGAGGAACAATTATCAAATTTGCATATACCAAATGGTGAAGAAGTTGACAGTGCCATTAAAGCAATAAGTAAAAATCTACCTAACCTACCAGAACAAATAGTAGATGGTGTCGTTGATATGGTAGAGGGTGCTGGTATTTATGCTGAAAATGTTGCTCCAACGACAACTCAAGAGAGAATGGATGAACTTTATGGTCAAGGTTCAACAGGTTCTCAAACGCAAGCTAATTTGGCTACTACTGATGCTATTGGTACTGCTTCTATGGTTGTTGGTGGGGCTGGATTGGTTAAAGGGGGAGCAGATGTTGTAGGTGATGCATTTGATAAAAAAGTTGATGATACTCTTGGTGAATTGGATGGTAGGCTTCCAAGTGCTTCGGGACAAGGTGAAGTTGGTATTTTTGGAGATAATCGACAACTTGAAAAACTTGTAGAATCAGATGCTGAAATTGTAATTAATAAAGAAGGTAGGATTGAGATACAAGATAGTAATGGAAGAATACTTGGTCAGGTTGATTCTGATGGTACATTAAGATTTAAGTATGATGGATATGGTGGTGATATTATTATGGATCCTGATAAAACTACTACATTCTTAGGAAAGTTTGATGACCCTATATGTGAAGGGACAGGGTGCCAGTACTTCTTGGGTAATAAAAATAAAGGAATAGATAGTTTCCCTGATGGCACATTTTCTCGTGGGTCAGGAGAAGCTAATAGGGGAGGTCTTAACTCATTAGATGTACCAGAGTATGATGATATTGTTAAACGACATATGGAGCAAGAGGGAGTATCTGATTTTGATAGTTTAAGTGTCGATGCTAAAAAAAGTGTGAATGATGAGTTTTGGAGAGAGTATAATGATCCATTTTTAGAGAGTGCTTTTAGAGAAGGTGATAATATTCGTTTACTTTCGGATAAGGATAATCCGAATGTAGTATATGGTGCATATGAACGAGAATTATTCAGAGCAGAAGGAAAAGATGATAAAATAGGGTTATCAGATAAGTATGGTTTTACATTTGATGAAGATAGTAAAAGTTATATAAGACTTGAAAAGGACTTTTATCAAACTTCTAGTGGACAAG
>JAHZJZ010000100.1 GCA_022600655.1 Campylobacterota bacterium
AAAACTTATGTTAGCGATAAATAAGAATCATCTAAAAGATGATAAAAGGGCAAAAAATAAGATAAACATTCACTTTTTTAGCCTAAAAATAACATTTCTTTATAAATAGTATAACTCAAATGAATAAAATTTACTGAAAATGAGCTAAAGTACCTATTATTTATAAAAGGTATCAATATAATTTATTGACTTTTCAAATGTTATTTCATTATAATCATGTTGTTCCGACGGTATTCGAAGAAAATACCAAAATCTTAAAGGAGGACAAATGAATAAAATGACTAAAACTTCACAAGAGTTAGACACTGTTTCAGAGATGAACATGGCACAATCTAGCAGAAGAGATTTTTTCAAAAAAGCTGCTGTCTATTCAGCAAGTGCTGTTGCTGCCACTAGTGTTTTAGCACCTGTGAAACTACATGCTGAAGATGATCCAGCAATTGTACACGAAGCACCATGGGGTATTAAACTAGGTGATCCAGTAACTAAAAACCGTTATGGTGTTCCGTCGCCTTATGAGCATAACAATACAAGAAGAACCACTTCTCTTCTAGCATCTGGAGATAACTACGCGTCAATCTCTATGTGTCCTATTCACGAGCAAGAGGGTATCATTACACCAAATGGTCTTTTCTTTAACAGGGTTCATGGTGGTGTAGCACATGTTGACCCTAAAGCATACCGACTTATGATTCATGGTTTAGTTGAGAAACCTCTTGTGTTAACACTTGATGAACTTAAGAGATACCCAAGTGTAACAAGAATTCATTTTGTTGAATGTCCTGCGAACGGTGGTCCAGAGTGGAGAGGTCCTCAGTTTAATTCTATTCAGTTTGCCAAAGGGATGATGTCTCAAGCAGAGTGGACAGGAGTTATGATTAAAGATATTCTTGCTGACCTTGGTCTTAAACCAGAAGCGCTATGGATGTTAGCTGAAGGTTCTGATAACTCAGAGATGGGAAGAACCGTACCAGTTGAAAAAGTACTTGATGATGCGATGATTGTTTACGCTCAAAATGGTGAAGCGTTAAGACCAGAGCAAGGGTACCCAGTAAGACTTATGCTTCCAGGTTGGGAAGGTAACTTACAAGTTAAGTGGTTAAAGAGATTAGAGTTTGCAAAAGAGCCATTCTATGCAAAAGAGGAGACAGCTAAATATACTGTTCTTACACCAAGTGGAAAAGCTATCCAGCACTTCTACCCACTAGAAGTTAACTCTATTATTACTTCACCATGTCCAGAGAAACCATGGACTGACCTTAAAAAAGGTGACTTAGTTGAGATTCAAGGTCTTGCATGGTCTGGTCAAGGTACGATTAAAAATGTTGACATTACTTTTGATGGTGGAGACAACTGGATTGAGGCGAGTCTTAAAGGATTGGTTCTTCCAAAAGCTTGGACACGATTCTCTTATATGTATAGATATGAGGGTAAACCTCTACTTCTTGCAAGTCGTGCTGTTGATGATAGTGGTCATATTCAACCAACTATTGATCAAGAGACAGCTGTGGTAGGTGTTGAAGCTGTATATCACAGAAATTCCATTTGTACATGGGAAGTTACAGATAAAGGAGTGGTTAATAATGTTCATATTAGATCATAAAAAAATTATTTCAAGTGCATTGATTGCTTCAGTTGTACTTTTTGGTACTGCATGTAATGCTGAGGATGAAAAAACTCCTGCTAAAGCTGTAGAGACAAAAGTTGCAGAAGTAGCAAAAGCTCCTGAAAAGAAAGCTGAAGCTGCACCTGTAGCAAAAACAACTGCATCAGGTGAACAAGCTATTGATGGTGGTGCTGTCTATAAAGTAGTAGATGGTATGTATACTTCATATGCTGTTAATACTCAAGAGATGAAAGACTTCAAATATGGTAAAACCCCATCTAAAACAGAAGAGGCTGCGTGGGACATTGATGTAATGCCTGACGGTACAGGTCTTCCAGAAGGTTCTGGTTCTGTTGAGAGAGGTGATGAGCTTTATGAAGAGCAGTGTGCTATGTGTCACGGTGAGTTTGGTATGGGTGGTAAGGGTTCAAGAAGTACCTACCCTACTCTCTCTGTTGGTGAAGCGAGTATTGAGAGTTTAACCTACCAAAGAGTTGGTGACAACACTGATGGACCAAAAAGAGTTATTGGTACCTACTGGCCATATGCAAGTACAATCTTCTGGTATGTTCAGTCAGGTATGCCTTTCCCTCATCCAAAAAGTTTGAGTGATGATGATACCTATGCTTTAACTGCTTATTTACTATCTGCTAATGAGATTACCATTGATGGCGAAGAGCTTGACGATGAGTATGTTCTTGATAGAGAGAAGTTCTTAAAAATCAAGATGCCTAACCAAGATGGATTTATTCCAAACATTGATGGTCCAACAGGTCCAGCCGATGTTAAGAAGTTCTACAACGACCCAAGTAACTATGGTAACGGTACAAGATGTATGAAAGATTGTCTTGATGGTAAAAAACCAAACATCGTAAGAATCAAAACTGAAATCAGTAACTTTGAACCACCTATGTCAATAGAGAGAAATATCAAAGTTGAAGAGGCAGCTGGTCCAGTTCACCCAGGTCTTAAAGTATATGAAGCAAGTTGTTCTGTATGTCACGCAACCGATGCAATGGGTGCACCAAATGTTGGTAACAAAGAAGCATGGGACGCTGCACTTGAAAAAGGTATCGATAAAGTTTATAGCAATGGTATCGATGGTATCAATGCTATGCCTCCAAAAGGTGGAGCTGTTGACTTAACAGATGCTCAATTTAAAGCAGCTGTTGACTATATGATAGAAAACAGTAAATAAGTTAGGTGTGGATAGAAATTCCACGAATAATTCACAATTAGTATTTATACTTCTTGTGGATTGATTATAATGATGGTTTAAAATAAGAAAAACTTATCATCAGTCAACAAATAAGACACAATTTTTAACTAATATTGTGTCACCAATCATCAAACACACGAAAGGAATTTACGATGAATAGAAGAAAATTTTTAGGGTTAGGTATAGCAGCAGCTGCTCTTGTACCAGCAACATTAAGTGCCGTTGATTTTAGAAAAGAGAAGCCAGACACATGGACAGCTAAAAGCGTTGACGATGCAGTAAAAGCACTTTATGGAGATGCTAAAGCAGAAGCAAGTGAGAAAATCACTCTTAAAACACCAAAAGTAGCAAGTAATGGTGGAGCTATTCCTGTAACTATAAAAACAGATATCGAAGCAAAATCTGTAGCTCTTTTCCAAGATATTAACCCAGAAAGTGCCGTATGTGCATGGACTGTTCCTGAAGGTGGTGTAGTTAACTATAGTACTAAAATCAAGATGAAGGGTTCTGGTAAACTTACTGTAATCGTTGAAGGTAAAGATGGAAAATTCTATTCTAAAACCAATGACCTTGAAGTAGCACTTGGTGGATGTGAAGGTTAATTTAACCTCTATGTCAAGTAACTAGATAACTAATAATATAAAAGTAAAGAAAGGAATTACAATGGGTAATATGAAAATTAAAGCAAAAGCAGATGGTGAAATCGTAAAAGCTAAAGTAATGGCTAAACATGAGATGTTGACATATGATGGAGCAAAGAAAAAAGGTAAAGAGGCAAACTTTATTACACATATCGTTGGTAAAGTAGGAGAGGCTGTTGTATTTGAAATGTCTTCAAGCCAATTCTTATCTAAAAACCCACTATTTAAGTTTACATTCAAAGGTAAAAAGGGTGATGAGCTTACTATGACATGGGTTGACCTTAAAGGTGACACAAAAACTGAATCTAAAAAGATTAAGTAGATTATTACTCCCCTTTGAGGGAGTGATATTATTGTAAAAGTATATAACGTTATCTGTTTTTCCAATAATATTCTAACTCTTCAAGGAAAACCGTTATGCTAAAAACACTCTCAACTTCATTGGCACTTAGTGCAATGCTCCTTACGACTACACTCTATGCTGACAACAATCACACTTCACATAAAACAGAGACTAAAGATAGTAATTTTGACTATAAACTCTCTCCTAAAAAAGTAAGCGAAAATGTTTGGTGTTTTCTAGGTGCGTTAGAGGGACCAAGCAAAGAGAATGCTGGAGATATGGTAAACACCTGTTATGTTAAAACCAAAGATAGCTTTGTATTGATTGACAGTGGGCCCTCATATGAGTATGCAAGACAAGCCTATGATACTATGAGTAAAATAGCCAACCTTCCCGTTAAAACCGTCATTACCACACATGAGCATGATGACCACTGGCTAGGTAACTCTTTTTACAAAGATAAGTTCTCAGCTGAGATTATAGGACCAAAATACATTAACGACCACTACAAAGAAGGTCAAGAGACCAGAATGTTTAGGGTTCTTCCTGAAAATGCTATTAAAGGTACTAAGATTATCAAAGTAGATACAACACCCGATAAAACACTTAAGCTAACCGTAGGTGGTGAAGAGTTTGAGATGGTACCTATTGGTCAAAAGGCTCATACCGAAGAGGATTTCTTTGTCTATATGCCAAAACGAAAAGTCCTTTTTGCAGGAGACTTAGCGATGAATGGACGAATCACCTCAAACAGACACGGTTCACTGCTAGGACAGCTCAAAGCCATAGAGATGATGAAAGCCAAAGAGTGGGATATTTTTGTACCAGGTCACGGAACCAACACAGGAAAAACAGCGATGGATGATGCAGAGAAATACTTTACCTTACTACATGAACGTATCGTTAAAGCGATGGATGATGATGTAGAAGCCGATGAAATAACTTCTGTTGTTACCATGGATGAGTTTAAAGATAGAGCCATGTTCAAAGCACTCAATGCTAGAAATGTCTCTGATGCCTATACTGAGATAGAGTTTGCAGAAGATTAATCTTCTACAAATCTAGCTATTTCGTAACGCTTCATACTCTTTGGGTATGAGGTAATCTTCTGTTTTTATAGGTTCTGTAAAAACACCCTTTTC
Source organism: Campylobacterota bacterium (assembly GCA_022600655.1). Lineage (GTDB taxonomy): Bacteria > Campylobacterota > Campylobacteria > Campylobacterales > Sulfurovaceae > UBA1140. The sequence continues at coordinate 4,952 of JAHZJZ010000100.1, forward strand.
AAAACCAATCTCATATAGTTTATCCAGTGCTTTTAACTGTAGTTCTGAAAGCTCTACAGACTCATCAGAAGCGTACATATCAAGGTATTGTGTTAACATCTTATCAGAGATACGTACCAGTGAATCAGCTTCAAGCTTGGTACATAACTCCTCTTTTCTATCGTTGGCTACTTTTACCCCATCGATTAAGATATTTTCTATCTCTATGGCACGGTTAAGAGGAAGAGAACGACGAATTGCCATACCACCTAAAGGAAGAGGAAGCCCTTCACCTGCCAACTCTACCCAAATGTCCCAAATCTCTTTTTCAACCTCTAAGCTCTCATCATAATCCAAAATCGACTCATGAATTAAAACACCAGCATCTACTTCACCAGAGACAACAGCTTGTTCAATCTCTAAAAAGTCCATATAGACAGGTCTTGCTTCAGGGTAATAGATTCTAAACAGTAGGGCATTGGTAGTATATTTTCCAGAAAGAGCTACTTTGAAGTTTCTTTTTAAAGTTTTATCTTTTCGTTTAATCAACTTAGGTCCATACCCATCACCAAAACTTACAGCCGTTCGTAACATGGCATACTCATCTTTTATAAACGGATACATCCCAAAGCTAATGGCAGAGACATCATAAGTCCCCTTCATCGCTTCCACGTTTAACGTCTCAATATCTAAACCTATATTATCAAACTCATAATCTTTGGTCTCAACCCAACCAAATTTAATCGCATAGTACATAAAGATATCATCAGCATCAGGGGAGTGGGCTAGTTGTATTTTTTTCATGGAAGAACCTATAATATTTATTTTTGTGTATTTTATCTAATCTTTCCCATACAAACCATTAGCTTCTGCCACCATACCTAAACCATAACTGTTATTGACCACATACGCTGGGTTCATTCCCTCTTTTAACATCTTGTACAAGACTTTTGCCAAGCCATTGAGTACTTTCTCTTCACTTAGTACCTCTGTTGCCAAGTTTTGATGGGTCTCCATACTCTCAACAATTGCATCGTTCATTGACTCTACAAAACCACCCATCATTGCTTGTTCTTGGGTATTGTTTTTCACTTGCTCTACAACTTTTTGGTTCTCTGCCATCTTGTCTTTGAGTGTTCGAGCATAATTCAACATATCATCAGCAGAAAAGTCACCCTTAAACAGCGTATTCATCTCTTCTACCACATAAGAGAGTAGCTCTTTTTCAGGTTCACGAGCCACAGCACCTCCAGGGTTTCCTGTTTGCAGTACAGCATCTTCTACACTCAACGCAATAGAGGCTTCTTTTTGTCGATGCAACTTATAGTGGGTGAGTTCCACCATCGAAATATCAATAGGCTCTTTGGTCACATAACTTTTCAAGTTGGGAATCAAATGCTTCACAAATGCCCAAAGTTTCTCTAACTCCTCATCATCATAGTCAACAATCTGAGATAAAAACTCATACATCCGTACAAACGTCACCAAATCTTTTTTGAAAATATCCAGTTCACTCTTACTCTCATGTAGCTCTTTTAACGCCAGTCTGTAGTTGTGTTCACCCTTTTCATCGCCCTCTCTGTTGGCAATATCTACTGCCTCTTCATGCTGTGATATCTCTTCTAAACACCTTTGATAACGCACCTTATATCGGTCAACAGCAGGTTTCATAGCAGAGGTCATCTTGGCTTGTGACGCTTCGGGTAAAAAGAATGCCAACGCAAAGTTCTCTACATCTTGTGAACTAAAAATATTATTGCTCTGCAACTTCAGCTCCAACTCATACACCAAATTGGGGTCGGTTACATCTTCTATCTCGGTAGTTTTATAGTAGGGTTCAAATGCCTCTTGTATCTCTTGGGCTTCATTGTAAAAGTCCAACACAAAGGTCTGCTCTTTTCCAGCATAGGTTCGGTTGAGCCGTGAAAGTGTCTGCACACAATCTACCCCACCCAACTTTTTGTCCACATACATTGCTACCAGTTTGGGTTGGTCAAACCCTGTCTGAAACTTGTTCGCAACCAACATCACTTGGTAGTCGGGTGTATTAAAGGCTTTTCGCATGTCACGTCCATGCAGTTCAGGGTTCATTTGGTTCTCACTGTACTCTTTGCCGTCATGCTCTACTTTACCCGAAAAAGCAACCATGACACGCATCTTTTTTTCTAAGTTTTGTTCCTTTATGTAGTTGTCAAACGCCAGTTTGTAACTCACTGCTGATTCACGGCTAGAGGTGACCACCATCGCTTTGGCTTGTCCATCGAGCAGGTGTGCCACATGGGTCGTAAAGTGTTCACAGATAATCTCTATCTTCTGAGAAATGTTATGTGGGTGCAAGGTCATCCACTTTGCAATCTGTACTTTAGCCCTCTTGCTCTCCACTTCGCTGTCTCGTTTCAAGTTGGCATGTTCAAGCTTGTAGTAGAGCTTATACGTGGTGTAACCTCTCAACATATCCAGTATGAATCCCTCTTCTATGGCTTGTCGCATGGTGTACTCATGAAACGCTTTGGGTCGGTTCTCTTTGGAGGCTGCTCTACTTGGGTCTTCCAAAATACCAAACAGCTCTAAGGTCTTTGGCTTTGGGGTCGCCGTAAAGGCATAGTAGCTCAAATTTTTGTTTGCCGTTCGTGCCTCTAACGATGCCGTAATCATCTCTTCGACACTAAGCTCTTCATTCTCTTCTAACTCTCCAGCATTTAAAACCTCTCTAAGCTTTTTGGCTGTTCCACCTGTTTGGCTAGAGTGTGCCTCATCGGCAATAATCGCGTAGCTGTTCTCTTTAAGTGAGGTGCGTTCACGTATGGCTTTAAGCACAAAAGGAAAAGTCTGAATGGTGCTTATGATTATCTTTGCCCCACGCTCCAAAGCATCGGTTAATTGCGTAGACTTTGAATCCTGAGATTTCTTACAGCTAATGCTTACCACCACGCCCTCAGTATGGTCAAAACCTGAAATGGTCTCTTGCAATTGCTCATCCAGTACGGTTCGGTCGGTAATAACAATGACCGAATCAAAAACAGCTTCACCCTTAGCACCATGTAGTGAAGAGAGTTGATGGGCCAACCAAGCAATGGAGTTTGATTTCCCTGACCCTGCTGAGTGTTGAACAAGATAGTGCTGACCAGCCCCATGTTTTTTGCTCTCTTCTAAAAGCTTACGCGTGGCATCAAGCTGATGATAACGAGGAAATATCATCGTCTCTTTTTTACTCTTTTTCCCTCGGTGGTCTTCGACCTCTTCTACTTGTAAATGCATGTAACGGTGAAGAATGTTTAAGATGCTATCACGACTCAACACCTCATCCCAAAGGTACTGTGTGGCATAACCATTTTCATTGACAGGGTTTCCAGCCCCTCCATCTTTTGTACCTTTGTTAAAGGGTAAAAAGAACGTTTTAGCCCCTGCTAGTTTGGTGGTCATCCACGCTTCATCACCACTCACAGCAAAATGCACCAACGCCCTCTTTTTAAACTCTAGCAACGGCTCACCCTTTGGTAATCTGTCGGTTTTGTACTGACTCTTTGCTACCTCTACAGCTTGGGTAAAGTCGGTTTTTAGCTCTATGGTTACGATGGGAATTCCATTGAGAAACAGTACCAAGTCTATGGATTTTGTGTTGTTTTCAGAGTAGTAAAGCTGTCGAACCACCCGTAAGATGTTCGCTTCATATTTCACTTGGGTCTCTTCGTTTTCCAGTTCAGGTCTGAACTGACAGAGCTTAAACTTCGCCCCTCGGTCTTTAACCTCGTTTCGTAAAAAATGCAAGGCACCATGCGTATCTAAAAGCTTCGCCACACGCCCACAAATGGCACTGTCTACATTTTCACCATTCATTTTAGAGAGTTTTTCATAGGCTTTAGGAGAGGTCCTTTTAATGTACGCTATAAGGTCATCAGAGTAGAGAGCCAAGGTTTTGTCATAAGATTTTGATGTTCCCTCTATGTAGCCGTTGGCTTTTAGGAGTTCTGTTACTTCGTTTTCAAATACCTCTTCTTTGTGTTGGCTCATGATTGTCCCTATCTTTTTATTTATAGGGATAAGCCCCTATCCAGCTATCTCTTCCATATAGTTATAAATCTCTTCATCAGAAGCATAATTATGTACCGTAATACTATTTAAAGCGAGTCTCTCTTTAGAGTCGTTCTCCTTTATAATTGTAGCAATATCTAGGAAATGATATTTATCTACACTCTTTTTATGTAAAGGTGTTTCCATAGTCATTTTAAAAACATCATGTTTATTGGCAATACTTCCTATATTAGAGTGATAAATATTACTGTTTTTTAGATTTTCAATCTCAAAATCGAACTGTTTTGACTGATGAATTTTAATAAAGTTCTTAAAATCATTTTTAACTATTTTATAACTCTCTTGAATAAGCTGAATACGTCTATCCACTTTCTCTTCGGTCTGAAACTTATAACCAATATAGCTTTCAAATAACTCATCAAAAATAGTCTCTTCACTTTTAGCAGAAGCTAAATGCTTTGGTTCTGAAAAATTAAAATTATGAAAGTATTGATAAGGGTCACGTAATTTACTCTCTTGTTGTAACTTATTAAGATACTCAAAGATC
>JAHZJZ010000101.1 GCA_022600655.1 Campylobacterota bacterium
CATACATTAAAGTTCGCAGACCGTCAAAAAATGCTTACGCAAAAAATGTTAAAAGAGAAGTTTTTAGTCTTTACTAAAGAGAATGCAGAGAGAAACAATGTTCGTCTAAGAGGAAGTATTATTCTTTTTAAAAATGGACTTGAAGGGTTGATTGATGGTGATAATAAGCGAGGATTAGCCAAAGTTACTAGCAAACCTATTCAAGCTAAACTTAAAGAGATGCATGTACTCTATACAGAGTCAGAAGATCTGTATAAGAAACCAAGTGTGAGTTTTGACGAGATTAAAAGTTTGGCTGTTATTGATAAAAAACTTCTTGCCTTATCGATTGAAGTGGTTTCTATGATAGAAAATACATTAGTATACTAAAGGATAAATATGTATAAAAAAACACTATTACTAATAGGGTTAGCCTTATCTACAACACTCTATGCACAAGAGGTAGATAGCACAACAGGTTTGATTATTGATAAAGGCTTAAGTGATGTTAAAGAGAACTGTACCATTTGTCATACTGGACGGTTTATTGTGGTCAATGGTGGAGATAAAGAGTTTTGGAAAAAAAAGCTTCATATCATGCAGGTAGCATATGGATTATGGGAGTTAGATGAAGAGGCTAAAGAGCGTCTTCTAAACTATCTATCGAAAAACTACTCTAAAAAAGTAAATGTTTCAATAGATAAATAAACAACTTGAACTGCTACTGCAGTTCAGCTTTTAGCTCTTCAGCTGTAGAGATATACTTTACTGCTTCAACTACACCCTGTTTCATGGTAACAATAGCAATTTTATCAGCCTGAGTCTCATCTTTTAATGTTTGAGCAATCATCTTATCATAAATCAACAACACAGCATAGTCACTCTTTTTTAAATCAGGTAATGCAAATGTATTTCTAATAACCGTTGGCATAGGGCTAATATCGGCCACAAAAAGGGTATTACGTGTTGTCAAATAGTTTTTATCTTGGGTTTGTAAAAACTCTTTAACGGTATGTCCTGTAGCTTTGGCAAATACCAAAATAAGTTTTTGTGTATCATTGGTTAATGCGTGTGCATTATCAAATTGGTCTGGCAGTGTCAAAGTGATTTTTGAACCACTGTTAATCCCATCAGTTGCTGTTACAGCATATTTACTCGCATCGTAGTTATCTTTTCCATTAATTAAAAAGAGTACGCCACCTGCAATAACCGTTAAAACTAAGAGTCCTAAAATGATTTTTTTAATCATAATCTAATCCTTTATAAATAAAAATAATGAGGATTATATCTTACTTTTATAAAAATAGGAGTAAATCTCTCTTATTTATTTAAAACATAGATATTATCAGGTGCCTTTGTTTGATATTTAGCCATATAGCTTGTTTTTATCTTCTGTGCTAATTGATGTACAGCCATAGCATAGTAGGCACTGTGATTGTATCTCGTAATGACATAGAAGTTATGTGCTCCATACCATAGTTCATCATATTTTTCTCGTTCCAATTTAATAAGCATCACTTCATCATAATAATCAAAACGCTCTTTAGGATAGATATTAGGTAGATATTTTCTTTGGTATCTATGTTTAAACCCTGTTTTTAATCCATAAAATCGGTTACCTTCATAAGAGACACGAGTGGTTACAGGTTGAGTGTTATCCCAACCATGCTCTTTAAGGTAGTTTGCAACGCTACCTATAGCATCAACAGGGGTACTAATGCGTATTTTCCCATCATTGTTAAAGTCAACGGCTAGAGATTTATAGTTACTTGGCATAAACTGTGCTAAACCAATGGCTCCTGATTTTGACCCTTTTACTGCACGAGGTTCAACCTGTTCACGGTAGCACATACGTAAAAACTCTTGTAGTTCATACTGATAGAATTTTTTACGTCTGTTTTTCCCAAATGCCAAATGACTCAAGGTATCAAATACATAATATCGACCACGATTTTTTCCATAATAGCTCTCTATGCCTATAATCGCGGCAATATATTCAGGAGAAACCCCATAGGTTTGATAGGCTTTATCAAAAATTTCACGATGTTTATACATAAAGGCAACACCTAAATTGGTTTGATTGTTCTCTAAATGCATTCGTGAGTAGATTTCCCAGCTTCCTTGTGGTCTATATTTATTAGAGAGAACTCTGGATCCTGTTTTGGTAGTTTTAGTGGGTGCTTTTGAATCTTTTCTGACACTTTTAAAAAGTTTATAGAGATAAGGTTTGTTATAGTTGAATTGCTTGTGCATCATATTTATGAAAGATTTCACCTCTTTTTTTTGAGTGAAATCAATCGCATGAAGTGAGATAGAGAAAAGAACTATAACCAGTATAGAGCGTGTAATACTACGCAAAAGTAACCCCTTTAGGAACATTTTACCTATATTATATCACTCTACACTTGTTTAAAAATATTTTTATATATTAGTTTATATTTTTTATTTTAGCAGTTACTAATGCTATTTGCTATCTCTAAAGCTTTTCTTTTCGCCTCTTCGACATCACTGTCAAGAACCAGTGAGACGGCCATACGACGACCGATATGTGACTCTGGTTTACCAAATACTCTTACAAAAGAGTTCGCTGTAAATGCAGAGTCTGGAACTTCAACTTTAGGGTTAGGAGACTCATTTTTAGCTTTATAGGCTCCACTTGCTCCTGCTCCATAGAACGTATAATCGAGTGGAAGACCCAGTACAGCTCTAATGTGTAGGGCAAATTCACTTTGAGATTGAGTGATGAGTGTCACCATTCCTGTGTCATGTGGACGAGGACTAAGCTCTGAGAAATAGACTTCATCATCTTTAACAAAGAACTCTACTCCAAAGATACCACGACCACCTAGACCATCGGTTACTGATTTAGCTATATCTTTAGCTTTTTGCAGTGCTACCTCACTCATCGGCATCGGTTGCCATGACAGAATGTAGTCTCCATCTTGTTGAATATGCCCAATAGGTTCACAAAATACGGTTTCATTTTCAGTTCTAGTGGTTAGCAGGGTAATCTCATAATCAAATTTAATAAACTCCTCTACAATCAACTCACTAGAGTCACCTCTAGCCTCTTTAGCAATCTCCCAAGACTTCTCAATATCATCAGCTGTTTTAGCAATGCTCTGTCCGTGACCAGAACTACTCATCACAGGTTTAATAACACAAGGGAACCCTATATTTTCTCCAGCTTGTTTTAGCCCCTCTAAGGTAGTCACAAACTCATAGTTACTCGTGGTAAGCCCTAAAGTCTCTGAGGCAAAAACACGAATATTTTTACGGTTCATGGTTTTGTTAACTGCTTCTGCATTAGGAATGACATGAAACCCTTTGGCTTCCACTTCAAAAAGAGCATCAATAGAGATAGCCTCAACCTCAGGTAAAATAAAAGTTGGCTTCTCTTTTTCAATAAGTGCTACCACAGCCTCTTTATCTTGCATATCAATCGCATACGAACGGTTAGCTACCAAGTGTGCAGGAG